>CAJUGR010000172.1 GCA_910586285.1 uncultured Erysipelotrichaceae bacterium | reverse complement strand
GGTGAAGGTATCAATCGTATCCGTATCTTCCTTGGATGTCGTGTTGACACGAATTTGTTTCTTCGTTGTTCCATCAATAGCCGGGATATTGAAGTAGGCTGCAATCCCCCCAGTTGCTAAATCTGCCGGTAACGGTTCAATTTGATATTCCAGTTTGGACACTGTCGGGAAATCATCCGCAATCGCCTTTTCCAGATCCACCAACATGGATGCATAATCCGTATACGATGTGCGCACGCTATCCTCTAAAAATGCATCATATGCCTTACTGTTTTTTAAATAAATCATCTGCGCCCGAAGTAAGGCATCCTCGCCTGCTTCTTCCAGTTGTTTTTTGACCTCTTCGATAGAGGTATCCGTTCCGGTAGCCTCTTTAAACAGTAACTCATAATATTCTTTTCCATTATCCATATTTGCTAATCCGGTATGGTGATTTTTACTTTCATCCAATTCACTTAATGTCGCAATCACATTCTCATAAGCCGGTAAAAACGATGTGCGATAAGCTTCCTCAAGCTGCTTCTTATACGTTTTTTTCGCCCCGTTATCAATATTCAATTCATCAATATGCGCCTTCATAGATGACAATGTGCTGCCTTCCATACCTGCATCTACAATTTCCTGACAGCGTTCTTTCACCTCATCAATTCCGATAACCAAAGTTCCGTTTTCCGCTTGTTTCTTGGTATATTCCAGATCCGACTCCATGTAGGGTTTTACATCGTTTACCAACGTAATCAGATCTTTAACATCCTGCTCACTTCGCAGCACCATATCTGCGAACAACGTAGGGATTTGGGTGTGATCACCCGTCATTGTATTAAAGTTAGATCCCATGTAGTCAAATTTCTCATCACAGGCTTTTAATGCCAATTCCAGCATAAAGTGATAACAGTCGTAAGTTGCCTGTTGTTCGCCCGTCAACTGATCCCGATCAAATACATCAAATTCATCTTTTAATGCTTCTAAGTCATTGCGTGATTCTTCGAATTGGGTTTCATCAAATTTCTCCGCAATCTGTACATTTACATTAGCCGGATCCACCCCGTAATCCTCAGGATGTTCTAAATAGATATGCATGGTTAAATAATCGGTTTCCATCGTATCAACAAAGTCATTCTGAATAAATTCATCAAATTGTTTCTGTGCCTCTTCATCGCCTAGTTTCTCTTTACAACCGGCCAGCGTCAATGCCATAAGGAAAGACAAGAGCAGCAGTTTCCAACATTTTCTGTTCATAAGAAATCCTCTTTTCGTTCTTTTTTCTCATTCATTATAAGATATTTTATTCATGAAAGCAATCGGATTATACTAGCCGCAATTGACTTTCGCAAAGAATTTAAAATTGTAAAATTGCCATACTCTGTTTTTCGAAAAATCATCAAAAAAGGCTTGTCATATAGTTTTTAATATGTTATTATATACAGGCGTTAAAGGTAATGATCAGCTAGGGAGTAGTACTCAAGAGGCTGAAGAGGTGCCCCTGCTAAGGGCATAGGTCGGGCAACCGGCGCGAGAGTTCAAATCTCTCCTACTCCGCCATTACTTTAATTCAATTCAATATGGTCCAGTGGTGTAGTGGTTAACATGCCTCCCTGTCACGGAGGAGATCGAG
>CAJUGR010000171.1 GCA_910586285.1 uncultured Erysipelotrichaceae bacterium | reverse complement strand
ACAGTGAATTCATAATATCATGTTCCATTCGAATTTAGTAAGAAAACAGTATAAAATTAACAGATAATAAGTAATTGCCAATGTTTGTTAACAACTGTTTTATTATTTACATTTTTAATCGAAAGAATTATAATATAAAAAAATAATTAAAATATATGGAGGTGAAAGTGTGACTCAGGAAGAACTCAATATCATAGAGGCAGCAATTGCCGGTAAAGAAGGCGCATTTGAAGCGCTGTTTGATTATTACTATCATATGGCATATGCCTTCGCTGTGAGTTATACGAAAAATGATGCGGATGCCAAAGATGCCGTACAGGAAGCTTTTATCACGATTCATACCTCGATCAAAGATTTGCGCGAGCCCATCACGTTTCCGGCGTGGTTAAAAAAAGTGGTGCATTCCAAATGTTATAAAATCTTTCGTAAAAAACATGAAATTCCTTCTGATCCGGAAATCATCAATGAATCCCAATGCATGGAACAAAGAAGCTATATGATTCCCTTTGACCATTATAACAATGAAAATGAAAAAGATGTCATTCGCCATCTCATTCGTCAATTAAAACCAAAGTATCAAAATGTTGTGGAACTTTTCTATCTCAAACAGTTAAAAATTGAGGAAGTAGCACAGATTGTAGGTTTATCCCACGGAACGGTAAAAACCCGTTTACATCGTGCAAAAAAAGATCTCTCGGTATTGGTTAAGCAGTTTGAAGAGGAGAACGGACGGAAAATCAATTTCCGCAGTGATATGCTTGCGGCGGATTCCCTTATGGTGGTCATGCTTTGTAACATCAAACAATACTTCACAAAAGCAAAGCATTTCATTGCATCCAATGTGATGATCAGTGCCAGTGCCGCTGTAATGGGGGGGCTATTGGTAAGCGGCGGTGTCATGATAGCAGATGATCTTCGAAATGAGGAACCCAAACAAGAAGAACCGGCCATGGCAACGCAACCTCCGTCTGCGATGATGAATGAAATCAATCCCACTGTTTTTGAACCCACGATCTATCAAGATCAAACGATTGATAACAGTCGAACCGCTTATTTTACGTGTATGAATTATATTTACAATCATCGGGATCATCAAAACGAGGATGAAACAGATTTTAAAGAAATCAAAGCGGCTTATGAATCATTGAAACAGAAAAATGATGCCTATTACCAAAAGCTGGTAGAAGAAGGATTATATACTGTATTTGAATAAGAATATAAAAATCAGAGAATTTAAATATAAATTTTTTGATTTTTTTTGTAACCATTTGGATTATGATGTACTCCTTCTCATGAATAAGGCTATTTTTAAGAAAGGGATGCTTACGATGAGAAAGCAAAGATTGAAATTATTTGTGATTGTTTTTGCATTTTTGATTGGGGGATTCATGATCACTTGGAATCATGAATTTTTAAGTGATCAAATGAAAGCGGCATCTGATTATACAACAGGCAATAAAGTCTATATTGGTAATGATTCTTATACGATCATTGATCCGGCTACGATGACGTTATTAAAAGATAGTGCAACGGATGATGGGGAAATGACATGGGATGATGCCGTGGCTTCATTAAATAACTTGCCAAGTAATTATGGACAATTAGGCAGTAAACTTGTCAGCGGACATTTTTCATTGCCAAAAAGCACAGATTTAACATTGATCACCAATAATGATACTTTAACAACGA
>CAJUGR010000170.1 GCA_910586285.1 uncultured Erysipelotrichaceae bacterium | reverse complement strand
CTTTATAATATCGTTGGTTTTCAAACACATTTGACTTGGGGCGAACAAAAACGCATTTTATCTTTGATTCCCGGCTTGAGTAACGTGTCGATTGTACGTTATGGTGTGATGCATCGCAATTCTTATTTGTGTGCGCCTAAAGTTTTGCGCCCCACTTATCAGCACATTGATCGTGATGATTTGTTTTTTGCCGGTCAGATGTGTGGAGTGGAGGGTTATGTCGAAAGTGCTGCCAGCGGCTTATTGGCAGGATTGAATATGGCCAATTTGATGAATGGCAAAGCGGCACAGATATTACCACCGACATGTATGATCGGGGCAATGGCACACTATATCACCCATGCGGATGCCCGTTATTTTCAGCCGATGAATGCCAATTTCGGATTAATGCAATTCTGTGGCAAGGTGAAAAAGAGCGAGCGTAAAGAAGCGATGGCGAAACAAGCACTTTCGGTGATAAAGGACGCGAAAAAGCTATGGATATGACAGAAGAAAAACAGCGTTTTTTAACTTATATTGATCAACTGAATACGGGCTCACAACACACTCATCAAGCTTATGAACGCGATGTCAACGATTTTATCGCGTTTTTACAGCGTGAGGGAATTACTTCCTTTGATGATGTGGATCGCATCGTTGTGATGAATTATATTGCGGATTTGCGACTGAGGATGGGTCAGATGGGGCAGATGAAAAACACCAGCATTGCCCGAAAACTGTCATCATTAAGATCATTGTATCGCTATTTAAATGAATATATCGGTATGCAGGAAAATCCGTTTCTGTATGTAAAGAGTCCGAAGATCAGTCGCAGAATTCCCGAATTTCTCTTTTATGATGAAATGGAAACCTTTTTGTCCGGCTTTGATATGAATGATCCGGTAGGCTTACGCAATCGAGCGATGTTCGAGATTATGTATGCCTGTGGTCTGCGGGTCAGCGAAGTCGTGGCACTTCAGATTGATGATATTGATTTTTCCGATCAGGTTTTACATATTACCGGTAAGGGTGATAAGCAGCGCATTGTTCCTTTCTATGATTTGGCTAAGGAAATCTTAGCGCGTTATCTTCACGAGGTTCGGGAGGCGTGGATGGGCAGTGAGCATCATCGAACGGTATTTATCAATCAGCGAGGCAAAGGATTGACCAGTCGTGGAGTACAGTATTTAATGCAGAAACAGGCGGATGCTTTGGCAATGCCGATTCATATTCATCCGCATATGTTCCGCCATTCTTTTGCAACCCATTTGTTGGATAATGGAGCCGATCTGCGTTTGGTACAGGAACTGTTGGGACACAGTTCGTTATCAACGACACAGATCTATGTTCATGTATCCCAAGATCGTTTGAAACGTGTATATGAACAAGCGCATCCTCGGGCAAAGCAGAACGGGTAGCGCATAGCTGCAAAAAATGGGAAATAGGGCTTTCTAAGCATAGTTTTTTATGTTATAATAATTGATAGTGTGTAGAGAGACACACAATTCACACATCATGGATACGGCAGTCCGTGCCTGTTGCCGAAGTAGGCGTATACAAGGTTTCTGTCGAGCGGAAGTGATGGAGGTTGAACGGAAAGCGAGGAAATGTAGAATGCAAATTGTAACAATGAGAAAGCTGTTGGAATCCGGTGTTCATTTCGGACATCAGACTCGTCGCTGGAATCCGAAGATGAAACCAAACATCTATGCGAGTCGTAACGGGGTTTATATCATCAATTTGGAAAAAACCCAAGAACAGTTGGAAGTCGCATAC
>CAJUGR010000169.1 GCA_910586285.1 uncultured Erysipelotrichaceae bacterium | reverse complement strand
TATCGCCAGGATCCCACCGATTTCAGTGACGCTATAAGACCAATTGATATCCCCTGTATTAGCTTGTTCACTAAAAAAATCAATAGGAGTAATGATGGTAATTATGACAATGATCATATAAATCACTGCCGCATAAAAGTAATCGTTATGATCTAACCGATATTCATCATACAATGATAACTCTATGAAATAAACCAACAGCAGTGGAAAATTCACTGTTTTAAATAATCCCTCCGCATTAGTAAGCAAACTCGATATTCCCTGATAATGTGCAATCAAAAAAACAATACTATACAAAAGAACCATGGTACTCACCAAAACGGAAACTTTCTTTTGTTCCATCGGTACATACCACATAACATAGAGAAAAGCGGCTGCCAAAAACAATGCGCGCAAAATCATTGAAATGGGCAACGGAATTGTCATGTAACGCACCACAAAAGAGGCCAAAACGTCAATAATCGGCTGACAGACAATGAAAATCGAAAGCAGGTGATAAATTTTGTATTTCTCATATGTTCGATTCCACATGATGCCCTCCTTAACAATGCCATGATTTATTCATCGTTTATTAATATATATCCTCATAGAGGATTATTTAATCAAGCGTGAAAAATCATAGGTCTCAATCACATCCGCAATACGCTCGCTGGCATGACCATCTCCATACGGATTGGCTGCGTGAGCCATTGCATCATAGGCTTGTTGATTGGTAAGTAATTCTTCAATGTATTCGTAAATAACTTCTTCTTTGGTCCCTGCCAGCTTTAAAGTGCCCGCAGCGACTCCCTCCGGACGCTCGGTCGTATCGCGCAACACCAAGACCGGTTTTCCTAATGAAGGCGCTTCTTCCTGAATTCCACCGCTATCGGTGAGAATGAGATGAGCGCGAGCGATAAAATTATGGAAATCAAATACTTCCAACGGTTCAATCAAACGAATTCGTTCATGATCACCAAAAACTTCCGCTGCGATCTCTCGAACCATCGGATTCATATGAATAGGATAAACCACTTTGATATCGGAATGTGCCTCAACAATACGTAGAATGGCATGAAACATGCGCCGCATTGGCTCTCCGAGATTTTCACGGCGATGAGCCGTCAACAAAATCAATCGGCTGTCTTTTACCCAGTCCAATATCGGATGTTCATAGTCATCACGAACCGTCGTTTGTAATGCATCAATTGCCGTATTGCCAGTCACAAAAACACGGTCTGTTGCCTTGCCTTCTCGCAATAAATTCTCACGACTTTTTTCCGTCGGTGCGAAATGCAGATCGGTCAAGACTCCAACCATCTGTCGATTCATTTCTTCTGGAAACGGTGAATATTTATCATAAGTTCTTAACCCTGCTTCTACATGAGCAATCCGGATATGATTGTAAAAAGCAGCCAAGGCCCCGGCATAAGTCGTAGAGGTATCACCGTGTACCAATACCAAATCCGGTTTTTCCTGCTGCATAATTGTTTCCAATCCTTCCAGAACCCGTGAAGTAATTTGTGTTAACGTCTGGTGAGCCTCCATAATATCTAAATCATAATCAGGATGAATCGCAAACGTTTGCAGCACCTGATCCAACATTTGGCGATGCTGTGCCGTCACACAAACGATTGTTTTTATTTGTTGTCGCCGCTGTAATTCTTTTACTAACGGTGCCATCTTAATCGCTTCAGGTCTGGTTCCGAAAATTGTCATCACTTTTTTCATATTATTTTCCTCCGCGGCGCATGGCTCTGACCATTCCGATAAATTTCACATTATTCTGATAAAAGCGCTTCCAGCGACTCGGCTCGCTGACGATACGGTACAGCCATTCTAAATTACATCGAATAAAGAAAGAAGGAGCCCGTTTTTTCATTCCGCTCATCACATCAAAAGAACCGCCGACTCCGACAAAGATCCCTTTGTTAAAACGATTTAAGTGACGATAAATCAACTGTTCCTGTGCCGGGATGCCCAAGGCAACCAACACAATATCCGGC
>CAJUGR010000168.1 GCA_910586285.1 uncultured Erysipelotrichaceae bacterium | reverse complement strand
CCCATTGGGTACCGACAACCACATAACCGCTCATATGCTCTACCTCCGAAATCATGAAAAAATCAATAAAAAAGTGTTCCTGTCAATGATCAACCAAACTCACCTTTCTAGGAACACCTGTCCTTTATTATCATACAAAACTCACTCGTTTTTGTCAATAAAGAGCGGTGGTTTTTTCATCATTTTCCACCGCTTTTCATTCAAAATATCTATTTTAAAAAATCATCATCCATCACAAAGCGACAGCTTTACCAAAAATGCTTTAATTTTGATCAGTGCTGCTTTGATTTCATCAATACTGTATGCATAAGAAACACGGATAAAGCCTTCTCCGGCTTGGCCGAAAGCAGTTCCCGGCACACAGGCTACTAATTGATCTTCCAATAGTGCTGCACAGAATTCCTCACTGCTCATTCCGGTATTTTTAATACAGGGGAATATATAGAATGCCCCTTGCGGCATATGAGTTTTCAATCCTATCTGATTAAAGCCGTTGACGATGAAATTGCGGCGTGTTTGATAGGAATCCCGCATCTCTTTGACATGATCCAAGCCATTGCGTAATCCCTCAATGGCCCCGTATTGTGCCGCAGTGGGAGCCGACATAATGATATACTGGTGGATTTTATTCATCGCCTTAATGAATACGGGATGGGCACATACATAACCAAGCCGCCATCCGGTCATCGCAAAGGCCTTGGAAAAACCGGATATCAGAATAACCTGATCTTTGATCTGTGGGAAATTGGCCAAGGAACAATGTGTTTCTCCATATGTGAGTTCTGCATAAATCTCATCACTGATAACCATGATTCCCGAATCTTGAATAACATCAACAATTTCTTCATAATCCGCCTTCGTCATTACGCCGCCGGTCGGATTGCTGGGAAAATTGATTAACAATGCTTTGGTTTTTTCACTGATTGCTGCCTTTAACTGTTCCCTTTTCAGTTTAAATTGATTTTCCTCGTTAAGTTCAATGACTACCGGAATGGCGCCGGCCATCGTTACACTGGGTTCATAAGCAACATAACCGGGACTTAACACGATCACTTCGTCACCCGGATCTACAATGGCGCGAATCGTAATATCGATTGCTTCACTGCCTCCTACCGTTACTATGACTTCTTTATAAGGATCATAACTCAATGAAAAGCGCCGATCCAAATAGCGACAGATCTCCTTACGCAGCTCCAATAATCCCTGATTGGCCGTATAAAATGTTCTTCCTTGTTCAATGGAATAAATGGCAGCCTCACGAATATGCCACGGTGTATCAAAATCCGGCTCACCGACACCGAGTGATATAACGCCTTCTTTCTCTGCGGCCAAATCAAAAAACTTACGTATTCCGCTTGGTTTCACCGCTTGTACGCGTTTGCTTAAACAATGTTCATCGATCATGGTGTCACCAGAAGCCGCTCTCTGACTTCTTCTTCCTCTTCAAAAACTATGCCTTCAGACTTATATTTTTTCAGCACAAACAAGGTAGATGTACCGGTTACCTTCTCGATACAAGCTAATTTACTGCCGACAAATTGTGCAACCTCCTGCATTGTCTTACCGTAAATAATCACGATAAATTCGCTTTTACCGCTCATCAGATACATCGTATCTACTTCCGGATAACGATAAATCAGTTTGGCAATGCGATCATATCCGTATTCCCGCTCCGGCATCACATTGACTTCGATCAATGCCATCACCCGATCGGTATTGGTTTTATCCCAGTTAATCAATGTATGATGACCCAAAATCACTTTATCCTGTATCAGTTGGTTCATCTTTTCCTGTACTGCTGCATCACTCTCATTGAGGGCAGCCGCCAAATCGCAGACTTCCATGCGAGCATTGTTTTCCAGTAATTTTAACAGTGCCGTTTCATTCATATCCCTCGCTCCTTCCTTTTATCCTATATTTTAAGCCAAAGTGGCATAGGTGTAAACCGCAAATTTTCTTTTTTTGATAAAATAATCGAGTAGGGCGAAATAAATCGCCCTCTCACACCACCGT
>CAJUGR010000167.1 GCA_910586285.1 uncultured Erysipelotrichaceae bacterium | reverse complement strand
GTATAACACTTATGAAAAAACGTATGAACCTAACGGAATGTTCAATGTATATACGAGCGGCAATCCATCGGGAACTACGGTCACATATCAGTTAAAGGCAGGAAGTAATATGGATGTGATCTCCGTGAAAAACAGGGAAAATCGTTATGATTCGCCCTGTCTCAATAAGTCTACTTTTATAGACACTTTAAGGAAGTGATGTATGGTTATGTGGAAGAAATTATTGGTAGCCTTGATTGCATTAGTGGGGACTTTTACGGTGGGATATGCTTATTTTAATAGCGATATGAGTGCAACAGGTGGTACTTACACTGCCAGTGGTGGAACGATTACTGGTAAACTAGGGTCATTACAAACGGGTGATCATTTCTATATTCATACAAATAATTATTCGTTTGTAGTCGTAAGTAATGATAAAGGAACTGACAGTATGGGAACTTTCGCTATGAGTGATACAGTGATTGGGAATATTAAATGGGATAATGGCAATAATCTGTATTCCGCATCAGATTATCGAAAACTCATTCAAAGTATGAATGATACTATTGATTCCAGAGATAAAGGAACAGTAATTAAAGATTTTGTTAAGCCACAATATCCTATTACGTCACCTTTGCATCTTTGGGCAATTGATTTTAGCGCTTTACCTTCTACTGAAATGCCTTATTTTATAGGAGCATTGTCTGCTCATGTAGCGTATGGAACATTTAAGGGTGTGTCTATGTCTGATTTTCAGAATTTCTCAATTGATGATATATGGCTTGGCACTATTTGGGACGATAGCTACTTTAGTCCAATTATTTGGAAGAATAATGTTATGACTTATGATGCTTCCAAAACTGCAACCAGAGGGATACAACCAGGAATCATGTTGAATAATCAAGAAGTTATCTTTGCGGCATCCAAGCCGGATGATTCAAGCGAATTGAGTCCGGTTAATGAAAACGGTACTGATTGTATGCAGTTAAGAATGAAAGATAGTAACCTGACGGTAAATCTGGATAGTGTAAAAATCAATAAAAATGGAACAGAAATACAGGGGGATAAAATCATCGCAGGTACAGAATTAGTCGTTCATTATAGTAACGCTACCGTTGGAAACGGAAACACAGTATCATTGATTGTCACAAAGGAAGGGCAATGGACTTATTATAAACGATTGGAAACAGCGAATTCTTCCGGCGAAGCTACAATTGATACAAGCAATTGGGATGAAGGGACTTATCAGTTTGCGCTTGTGAATGAGGTTTTGACAAATGATATTAATCCTACTTTTTCATCAGAAATAACTTCTTCAATACCAATTCAAATAGTTGACAGTCATAAGATCGCTTATACCAAATCCCCGCAAAGTGGCGCGACCAAAGGGGATTATGAATATACAAAAAATGTGAATGCAGGTCAAACAGTTGGAAAAATTACAGTAAATAAACTAGGAATTATGCCATTATCTTATGCTGTTGATACAAATGGGGACAACACATATGAAAATTTTGAAGTTGATGGTTTGGACTCGAATAATGTTTCCAGTGCTACATCCTTGAATGTAAAGATTAAACAAAATGCTCCGGATTTGGTGAATGGAGGATTAAAGGCAGGAACTTACAAGTTCTGTATCAGTGCACAGGATGACAACGGTTATCCAGATACGCCAAGTACCAGTGATCAAACAAAGGTATGTACTTCTTTCACCGTAGAGCCAACGGACTTAAGCATTGCTTTCAATGATCCCAATCAAACCAAGAAAAGTGTAACGGATGCTTCCACAGCTTGGAATGAAACTGCAACGGCAACACCTACTGATGGTGTGAAAATCACTTATTCCAAAGTCGGCGGGGATATCAGTTTGATTGATATTGATGAGGATAGCGGTGCGATTACGTATAAAGGCAATGGTTCTTATGGCAAAGTCAAGATCAGAGCGACTGCCGATGATGATCCTTCTACCGGAAATGACAATTACAATTCCTCTTATGTAGAAAAAGAGATTGTAGTTTATGCTCAGGTAGATGGCAGTGTTAC
>CAJUGR010000166.1 GCA_910586285.1 uncultured Erysipelotrichaceae bacterium | reverse complement strand
TAATAGCGGGAATTGGGGAGTTCTTAGAAAATTTAATGGTGAAATGATACTGGCACCCATTTTTGATAACGGCGCATCTTTTTCTACAAAGTTGTCTGATGGTCAGATACAAAGACTTCTAACAGATGAAAGCAAGCTTGCCAGCAGCGCAATGAATACGATAACCGGATATAATTTGGATGGAAAGGTTCTGCATTTCAAAGAGCTTCTGAATATGCAGGAAGTTGATTTGAATCATGCAATACTTCGAGTTGTCCCCTTAATCTGTTCACATTGGCAAGATATTGAAAATGTGATCAGAGAGATCCCGAACGAGTATCAAGGAATTTCGATCATATCGGAAGCTCGGAAGGATTTCTATTTAAAGGGTATGGAGATGCGTTTAAAGCAGCAGATAATCCCTGTCTTTGAGAAATTACAGTCACAAGAATAGGCATCAGAACAAAGTATTACAATGCAAATATAAAATAGAAAAATTTAAACAAGTAGAAATAGTTAATTTTATCATTAAGTATTGGCTATATGAAGATATTTTTCGGTTCGACACAAAGATAATCAACAATGATGGAAGGGTTACTTTTGAAATCCCTAAAGAAAATATATTAGAGATTAAAGATTATCAGAAAGATTAAAAGTGTATGGTGTGGATGTGATCAACCTACACCAAGCAGGATATTAATGAAAACAAGATGCCATGGGCGAATAAAAAAACATGGTCTTTTTATAGGTTTTATAAAGAAAATTGACTTTCAACAATTTACTTGACAAACGCTCAACAAGGCATTAGACTGACCTTAGCGACAGCCTTTTTATATCATCGTTCCATGTTGACGTTGTAAAAAGGCTGTCATCGATTGCGAACAGGCAAAAAAGCCTATAACCAAGGGCTTAAACGATGGTGGCCTTTTTTTTAAAATGCATAAATTTGGCAGGCCGAATATAGCGGTTTTTATGGCTGTCATTAGATATAATGGAAATTTGGCGGTAAGATGAGAAGTTTGATCTCTCGTTTTTTTAATGGATTTTGATCAAACAAGGTAGAAGGGAGGAAAAACATGAGGTGGCCATTTTGATGGGCGAGTTTTCCTTCCTGCAATTTTGATTCAATCAAAAAGAGGATGTACTTTTTTGCGCCTCCCTGCAAGACATTCCCCCTTTTAAAGTTAGCTACGGATTATTGAAAATCATCGGTTATAACTTTCAATTTCCATAATGTTATCCTTCCTATTGATTTTATAAACTATCCCATTATGTAATGAAGTCATAGCACTGCCGATATCTTAAGTTAATCTTGTTCTTTTCATGAAAATCAATGGAATTTTTGACTTTCTTGTCGAGTTATTTGATATAATAAAGTCAATGACCAATGCTGATGAGATGGAGGCTTGAAGATGCGGTTTTTAATAAAAGATGTAAAGATTTACAGTGGGAGTGAGCGTGGCTTTTATGGCGGAATGATGATTAATGACGGTAAAATTGAGCGGGTATACAAAGAGGCGGAAATGGCTTCGGCGGAATACGAGAATGTGAAAGTGATCTCAGGAGAGGGTAAAAACCTGTTGCCCGGACTCATTGACATTCATATTCATGGCAGCTATGGCTATGATTTTATTCGTGATCCGCAAACAGCGATTGAACATGTCGCTAAGGGGCTGGTACAGGAAGGAACCACTTCATTTTTATCATCATTAACTGTATTGTCACATGAGGAACTTTGTTCTTTATTAAACGAATATGCCTATGTTGTTCAGAGCGCAGACAATGCACACTTTTTAGGGGTACATAGTGAAGGGCCTTATCTTTCCAAGGATTATAAGGCATTAATGGATGAACGATATTTACGTGATCCATCGATCAGCGAATGTAAAGAAATGCAGGAAGCAGCTCATGGTCTGATCAAGATTATGACGATGGCACCGGAGCGAAAAAACATCAAAGAATTGATGGCGGCATTTCCTGATATTAGCTTTATGATCGGTCATTCTGCGGCGAGTTGTGATGTAGCCTTAAACGCTCTGACCAATGGGGCAAAAGGATTCACCCATCTTTACAATGCCATGAGCCAACATAGCCATCGCGCTCCGGGGTGTGTTACTGCGGCTTTC
>CAJUGR010000165.1 GCA_910586285.1 uncultured Erysipelotrichaceae bacterium | reverse complement strand
ATCCGTCGGGATTATTATCGGTGCCAACATCGGTACTACCGTCACATCATTTTTGATCGGCTTAAAGGTGGAAGCACTGGCTCTCTATTTTGTATTTCTCGGCGTTTTGGTATTCTTATTCGCAAAGCGTAAGAAAATCATCTATGCAGGTCAAATTCTGCTTGGCTTCGGCATGTTGTTCTTTGGCTTACGATTAATGGGCGATGAGTTATCGACGCTGGGGCAAACAGAGATGTTTGCATCATTAGCAACCACCATGGCCGAACAGCCGATTGTAGGTCTGGTGGCCGGAACGATAATGACCGCTCTGGTACAGTCTTCCAGTGCCATGATCGGTATTGTCCAAAAAATCTACGAAGCCGGTGCTTTAAGCTTTACCGCAGCGCTCCCGCTTGTTTTAGGATCGAATATCGGCACAACGATTACTGCGGTAATTGCGAGTATCGGTGGCAGTATATCCGCCAAACGATCGGCCGCCATCAATGTCATGTTTAATGTGGTGGGATCACTTCTGTTCATGCTTTTATTACATCCGTATGCGAATTTCATCGAAGCATTGGCAACTACCTATCATATTTCACCGATGATGCAAATCGCTCTCGCAACCATTATACGAGCACTGGTAATTTCATTGATCGCCTACCCCTTCATCAAAACCATGGTCGCGTTTGTCAAGAAAATACTGCCTGGTGAAGAAAACAAGATTGATGTAAATATGGAAATATTGGATCCGAAGCTGGCGGAATCATTGCCATCCGGTGCCTTAGGCGTATCCAAACAGGTAACGCTTAAAATGGGCGAATTGGCATCAGAATGTATCAAAGCCAGTCAAGACTACTTTAACAAGCAATCGGGTAAATATAAAGGTATTTCACGCCAATATGAGGATGCGATCAATTCCTTGGATTCCAAAATCACCGCTTATTTGATGCAGATTGCTCATGAGAAATTAAGTGATACTGATACCGATGATTTTATCGCAACTATGCAAGTAATTAAAAACATCGAGCGTATCGGTGATTTGACAATGAACCTCAATGAATTTTATGAACTGGCTTATGATGACAAAGGTTTATTTTCCAAACATGCCATTAATGATGTCAATGAAATGTATGAGACAGTGTTGGAGATGAACAAGCTTGCCCTTGCCTATTTTATGGAGCGCAAGGAAACGGACCTCAAAGAATTGTTGGATAAAGAGAATTATCTGGATTTGGTAGAGGAAAAAGCCCGTGAACGTCACTTCAAACGTATGGCAGCGAAGGAATGTTCTTCTGATGTAGCTGCCGGTGTCTATGTGGATATCCTCGGTACCTTAGAGCGTATCGGTGATCATATCTTTAACATCGTAAAGGAAGCACACAGCGATACCCATGCTTATGAACATGATATCGCCGTAAAAATATTGGAACAAGGAATCTAATTTATTAAACAGAAACAAAAAAACGGATCGGAATGCACCGATCCATTTTTTCATTTTCCACATGATCTTTTAACGGATAATTCTATTTCTCAATATCATATGGCCAGTCAAGTATACCACCCATGTCATAGATATCAGTAAAACCGGCCTCCTTCAATGATTGCGCTGCTTGCGCACTGCGGGCACCACTGCGGCAATAAACAATCAGCGGGGCATCTTTTTCATAAAGAGCATCTGCTTTGTCAATCTCATTGAGCGGAACATTTTGTGCGTCCGGAAGATGTCCTTCCTCATATTCTTCTTTCGAGCGAACATCGACAACGATTGCCGTATCATGATCAAGCATTTCTTTTACCTGGGCAGCGTCAATTTTATGAATGACATCATCTTCGGATGCAGAACAGGCATTTAAGAAAAAGCACAGACTAATGGTTACATATTTTAAGTATTTCATAAAGTTCTCCTTTGATCCTCATTATAACATAAACATTACGCTCTGTCAGTTTTCTCTCACAGCGAATGATTGACTGCTTAACTTTTCTTACGATTTCCCGGTGTTTTATTATTCACCAATGGAATTCTGACTTCATCATGCTTTTTTCAACTTTCTTCTTGAATTTATCACCCATATACAGTATAATAAACAAGCAATCACGAAATGGCGTGTTCGGCAAGCGGTTAAGCCACAGCCCTCTCAAGGCTGTATCACGGGTTC
>CAJUGR010000164.1 GCA_910586285.1 uncultured Erysipelotrichaceae bacterium | reverse complement strand
GGAAAATGCTGCATCATCAGATCATGAGCAGTATTTTTTTCATTATGCCGCTCATCACTTTATAACTTAGTGTTTTCCGGAAAAGTCAATTAGGATAATATGAGAGTGTGATAACGTCTTCCATTATATTTATGATTTAATAAAGAATCGAAAAAGAGAAGTTTTTCCTATTATGCAGGCGAGATGATTTGACTTTCGCATCGTTAATATATGTATCAATTGATGTAATGCGTAAAATGAAATAAGAACAGTCATTTTTATTGGAAGAGATGAATTAGTGTTTGTTAATCATAGATAACGTATGGTATACTTTATTTAGGATAAATGTTAACATTGGACAAGATGTTTTTTATATAACCTGACAATCGCCTGCCAAACAGTATATTGTATTGGTTTTAAGGCATTTTGCGTATACATCTATGATATAATAGTAAAATAATAGGTAATAGCGGAGGATCGGATATGGATGATCGGCAGGCATATCAAATAAAAATTGCTTTGTTTCGCAGTGATCCGTTGGTTTGGCGAACGGTTGTCATTCCTAAGGATGCGACATTGGATGAATTACATGAATGCATTCAGCTTCTTTTCGGTTGGATGGACATTCATGATTATTATTTTGAACAGATTAAATCACAAAAGAAATATGTCCGTTTTCCTGATGATTGGAATGACGGGGAGAGAGTAAAGCCGATATCCTCCATTCAGATAACACTTCACGAATGTTTTATGGTAGGGGATCAATGGAAATATGTTTATGATATGGAAAATGACTGGTGTCATGATCTTTGGATTGTAAAGGAAGTTACGTTGGAAAAGGCCGGAGAACCGCAACTGGTGGAATGGGCAGAGGATAATTTGGCTGAGAATGCTGACGCTGGCGTAACGGGGTTTTATGAGAAACAGGCTATTTGTGAGCAAGCGGATCATCCGCAGCATCGACAGATGCGGGAATGGATGGAAACGCAGCACCGGCCTTTTGACGCAGAGGCGGTTCAACATGCTTTGACAGCGCTTCGCTATGAGCGAATTGCATTGCCGCCGGCGGTGATGATAGCAGATTGTTGTGAAAGTCTGTTTGCGCTTACCAATTATGAAACACTGATCCGAGTGCAGTTTCATGATCAGCATTATGATGTGCTTTTTATTGATCATGATGACGAAGAGCGAAATATTCAAATCTTTCGCAGTGAAGCAGATTTTCTTGACAGCTATCTCGCTGCTTGTGATCGTACCTCGATTCATCCGTTGTATCAAAATGGATACGTATTACATTTTCCCTGTGATGCGGATTTTGCCATGGAAGAGTTTCCGGAGGAAATGTTAGAACCGCAGCTACTGCGTTATGAACGGGGCAAGGGCAATACCGTTGTCAGCAAGGAAGAATTTGATGAATTGTTTGCGCTATTGGAGTTTTTAGCTCATATGCAGGGATTTTGGGAACATCATCTCGGGTATCTTCCCGATTTACACGAGGCGATGATTTTAAATGTGGTTCGTAAAGGGAATCATGTACAGTCCGAAATGCGTTCCTATTATCCGATGTTGAAAAAATCACGGTTACAACTGGGAAAGAACGCTCAAGCGGCGCTGACCCAAGGTAAGGATTCGGATGAGTGTCTGCAAATGAATTTATTGCCGATTCCCGATCTGGTAAGTGGTGACAGTGATTATGCCTTTTATATTGCGGCAACTGGAAAGAAAACCGGTTTCCTGCATCGTCTTCATACGAATCAAAAGAATGCGGCGATGAAAGAGGTACGCGATCAGTTTATTACGTATATGATGGAATACGGCATTCCAAAAGAAATTGATGTTGAGGATCAACATTTGTATCAAATGTTGATACAGGTATGCAAGGATCTGAAGGTGAAGATATTATGGAAAGCAGCTGATCCGGAAATCCTGTCCGAACAATTTGAGGAAGCTATGTGTGAACAAAATCCGATCAGTGCATTGGATCAGCGGATGTTGGAATCGCTGGCACACTTATCAGAAGCGGAACTGCTTGCTTATGTCGAACAACAGCCGGATGAGAAAATCAAAAAGATATTAAAACAATTATTATATATGAGTTTATTTCGTAAAGAGTAGGAGTCATTCCTGCTTTTCGTTTGCGGTTATCATATCATTCTACGATTCGTAGGATGACAAAATAGTGGGATT
>CAJUGR010000163.1 GCA_910586285.1 uncultured Erysipelotrichaceae bacterium | reverse complement strand
TATTTTACTGGTTTTTCTTATTTCTTACCTGCTTTTTAGGTGGCAAACTCGGGTTATAACATAAAATATATGCAGATGGCAGTCATTTGCCCGTGTTCACTAATACAATGATTTTCTTTTTACGATAGCGAACTGATTCCTTTTACGATGTGCATATTTATTAAAAAAGACGGGTCTTCATGATCCGTCCGGTATGCATTATTCGTCTTTTTTCATCTCTTCACTTGTATCGGATGATGCCGCCGGTGTTTGATCGGCTTGACCGTCTGTCTTTGTACTTTCTTTCTCATCAGAGACTGCCGGCGTGGTTTCAGTTTCTTCCTTAGCCGCTTCCTTGTTCGCTTTTTTTGACTTCGTTGACGACTTGCTTACAGCATCATCACTGCTTTTCTTTTTTGCAGTCTTCTCGCTTTTCGCGGTCGCAGTGCTTTTCTTGGTCGATTTTGCCCGCGGCTTGCTTGTCGCAACAGTTTCGCTTTCCTGTTTTTCCGTTTCCTTCTCTTCTACTGTCTCAGGAGTATTTTCTTCGGCTGTTTGTGCCGGCAATTCGCTTGCGGCATCATGGTCGCTTTCTTCCTTTTCTGACGCTTCACGCTCCTGTGCAGGGACAACATCATCAGCTTGAGATTCACTTGCGACCGGTAAGGCATTTCCATCCATCTTATTCAAAATGCAGCCGATGCCATAGGTGATGATTGCATAGACAAGCCACGGAAAGCTCTGAGAAGCAAACATATTGACAATACTCTGCCACATTTCACCCCAAAGATCTCCAAAACTCATACTATACTGATCCATCGTCATCTTAATAGAATCATAAACCAACCAAGTCATAAAAATAAATACCAATAACAATAATACGGAAATTACATAAAAAGTAATCACCAGTGATGAAGCTTTCTTTTGTTTCATATTCATACCTGATAGTTCCTTGTCGACTAATAAAACCATCTCGGGGAAACTATCTTCTCCTTTCTATTTGACAACTATTATATTATGCCATAATTCGGTGCCAAAAGTATAGCATTTTTTATGAACATTCTGTGAAATCTATCCTATTTCATACGATAATCCTGTTTCAACTGCTTAAAGTAAGCACGTACTTCACTGATAAAATACAGAGAGCCGGTGATAATCAGAGGGTGAATCGGATCATTGAGTGCTTCATGGATCACTTTTCGATAATCCTTCACTGCCTGAACCGGAAAATGGTCTGCCCATTGAAACGGTTCCTGTGAGCGAAAATAAGCAAATTCCGTCACATAAACATCGTGATGCGTTTTGCATAAATAACGTAACATCGTATCGGTATCTTTATCTTTACACGCCGCAAATAAGATCTTCCCCTTATCTATATCGCAAAGGCTGTCACACAGGGCACGGATACCGGCTTCATTATGCGCTCCATCAAGGATGATCAACGGTTCTTTCCACACCGTTTCAAAGCGACCCTGCCATTGTGCTTTCGCTATTCCCGCATGAATTTGTTCATGTTTCAGCGTCATCCCATAATGATCGCGTAAAATCCGACACGCTTCCAAGGCGCATGCACTGTTCTCGATTTGATAGAAAGCAGCATTTGTTAAACGAAGCGGCAAATCATCATATTCAAAGCATAATTCATCCCCTTGCTTTGCAATCGCATTGATTGACTTGATCCGGATCAATGACGCTTGTTTTTGCATACAAATTTCTTCAAATACTTTTAAACAGGAATGACGTTTTTCTGCTGTCACCATGGGAATTCCCGGCTTGATAATTCCACCTTTCTGCCATGCAATGGCTTCCACATGATCACCCAGGCAATCCATATGATCCAATCCGATATTCGTAATCACGGAACACAGTGGCTGAATGACATTCGTGCAGTCAAAGCGCCCGCCGATACCGGCTTCGATCACACTCAAATCAACTTTCTGATCCGCAAAATACAAGAAAGCAATAACGGTATCAATCTCAAAGGAACTCAAGTCATAAGCATACCAGCCTTCATGATAACGATCATAATAAGTGATGAAGGCATCAGCGTCAATGTTGATGTTATTGATGCGGATTCGATCGTAGTGCGTTTCCAAATACGGTGAGGTAAACGTACCGATACGATAATGTGCCTCCTGTAAAATACTGCGAATAAAGTTAACCGTGCTGCCTTTTCCGTTGGTTCCGGCAACATGAACACAGCGAAGTTGTCGCTGCGGATCACCGATACTGTGCAAGTAAGCACGGAAATTTTCAATTCCGCGGCCGTGATTACGACGACCTTCCAATTCCTTAAGAATAGCCTCATTGCGATTCATGATAACACCTCACGTACCATTGTATCATATTGTTTATTGATGTAAAAAGAATTCTTTTACAAAACTTCTTCTAAAGTA
>CAJUGR010000162.1 GCA_910586285.1 uncultured Erysipelotrichaceae bacterium | reverse complement strand
GTGCTAGATTGGTTATGGTAAATGGTGCTTCCTTCGGCTCTAAGCGATACACAACACCTTCCGTTTCTTCGTGATTTTCATCCTGTTCGATTAACGGGAAGGCCGGCGTGATCGCTAACAAATCAGCGATTTGATATAACAGTGGATGCAAGCCTTCGGCAATGATCGCAGTTACCGCAAACACCTTAACATCAGGATAGGCTTCTTTAAAACGCTGTAAGTTGGTTTCGGCATCGTCTAAGTCCATCTTATTCGCAACAACGATTTGTGGCCGCTCCATCAGTCGATATTCATATTGAGCCAATTCCTCATTGATGATACGATAATCCTCCAGCGGATCACGACCGTCATGCGCCCCCATATCGATCACATGAACAATCACTCGACAGCGTTCAATATGACGCAGAAACTGATGACCCAAACCCTTTCCTTCACTGGCACCTTCAATCAAACCCGGAAGATCAGCCATGACAAAACTGCGTCCATCCGGACTTTGTACCACGCCTAAATTCGGTGTGATTGTCGTGAAATGATATTCGGCAATTTCCGGTTTGGCTTTACTGACAACCGACAACAAGGTAGACTTTCCGACCGAGGGAAAGCCCACCAGTCCGACATCGGCCAATAGCTTTAGTTCTACCTCAATATCACGTTCCACGCCCGGTTCTCCTAATTCACTATATTGCGGAGCGGTGTTTTTACTGGTGCGGAAATGCCAATTTCCCCGACCACCTTTACCACCCTGCGCAATGACTTCCTGTTGCTTATTTTGAGTCAAATCCGCAAGAACATGACCGCTTTGTGCATCACGTACCAACGTACCGATCGGTACTTTAACAACAAAGTCTTTCCCATCGGCACCGTGCATTTTCTTTGTCTTCCCATTACCGCCGTCATCCGCCTTCATTCGCCGTTGAAAACGCAAATCCAAAAGTGTGGATTTATTGGAATCGGCTTCAAAGATTACGCTCCCGCCTTTTCCGCCGTCTCCACCGCTGGGACCGCCATAAGCGACATATTTCTCACGCCGGAACGCAACGATGCCGTCACCGCCCTTTCCTGCCTTGATATGCAGTTTTACCCGATCGATAAACATATTCTCACCTCATATTTCATAAGAAAAATAAAATCCCCGATATGGGGATCGTTGATTACAGTGGATATACCGAAACTTTTTTACGGTTTTTACCCAAGCGCTCGTACTTAACCACACCGTTAACGGTTGCGAACAGCGTATCATCACCGCCGCGCTTGACATTGGTACCCGGATGAATTTTCGTACCACGCTGACGATAAATAATGCTTCCAGCATGGCATTTCTGTCCATCTGCCAGTTTTGCGCCCAAACGTTTCGAATGAGAGTCACGGCCATTCTTTGTAGAACCAACACCCTTTTTGGATGCAAATAACTGAATATCTAATATGAATTTCATCATTACACCTCCTGTTCACAATATTGAATATAACTGGGATATGCTTCCTGCATCGTAATCAGCTGAATCCGCAGCATTTCCAACATCACCTGCGTATCATGATCTTCCGGCAGTTTTACATCAATGGAAACATAGGCTTCTTTCATGATCAGATCGCATACATCTCCGTTTTGATCGATGGCATTTAGCGCTCCGATCGCAATACAAGATACGCCGGCACAGACAAGATCTTTTCCTTTCTCATCATACCCGGCATGATTCTTGATTTGCATCGCAAGGATCGTATCCTTATGGCGCTTTACCTCAATCTGAATCATTCTTTTTACGCCTCAATTGACGTAATCGTTAATTTGGTATACGGTTGACGGTGACCCTGTTTTCTGCGGGTACTGCCTTTTTTCGGTTTGTATTTGAAGATGATAATCTTTTTGCCTTTGCCTTGTTTTTCCACTTTTGCGTGTACTTTCACACCTTTTACATAAGGAGTTCCTACACGAGTGGTACGGTTTGAATAAGCAACGACTTTATCAAATACCACTTCTTCACCTTCCTGCGCATCCAATTTTTCTACATAAATCGCTGCGCCTTCTTCAACACGGATCTGTTTTCCGCCTGTTTCAATAATTGCGTACATTCTGTTGCACCTCCTTCACGTGTTCTTCAGACTCGCCACAACCGGAGATGATTACTCATGCTTAGAACCCGGATATGAGCGGTTGTAAGTCCAAAAGGACATACAACACGTAGTATATTAACATAAATACGATGGAAATACAACCTTTATTTTAAAAAGGTCATAAATCCCCCAACTACTTTTTCTCCTTGGCCTCAATCAGAATCAGTTTATTGACAATACAGGAATGTTCTTCTTTTTTCGTACCTTCCACCAACAGATAATTCCCTTTTACCAATAGATCGCGATACTGGCGATAAGTCTTTGGAAAGATGACCAGATCCAATCTGCTGCTGTCATCACTGCCGCTCGCAAACATCATCCATTCATTATTCTTAGTAC
>CAJUGR010000161.1 GCA_910586285.1 uncultured Erysipelotrichaceae bacterium | reverse complement strand
ATAAAACGGTTGAAGAAGGGATTTTTTCTATTGTAATGTTTTAGGAATATACTATCGTTTCGCTTTGGATTACAAACGTTTTGTCACTATGCTTAAATATAAGAAGCAGGATAAATTCTAATGATTATAGATGGTACAGCAAATCAAAATAATCCGGATAAGGCCAAGCATTTTTAGGCACGATTTCTTCTAACTGATCAACATAGGAACGTAACGTATCCATGATCGGCAGAATGGTATCTTTAAAGTACATTGCCATTACCTTCATGTCGTCACTGTCACATTGGTGTAAATGCTGTTGTAAAGAATCATTGGCTTGATATAATTTCGTAGATAATTGATCCAGTTTCTTAATCAAGGGGTGTACTTCTGATTTCGCTAACATGGTTTGTTTCATAGCCTGTAGTTGTAACAGCTGTTCTTCATAGCTGTAAACAATCGGTAAAATATCTTGAGCAACCATTCGAACCATCGTTTGAGCCTCGATGTTCAGCTTCTTATAATACGTTTCGTATAAGATCGCATCACGTGCCATCAGTTCGGCTTCATTAAAAATACCGTGTTTGGTAAACAGCGCAATATTATTCGCTGTGATATAGTAGGGAATGGCATCAGCAGTCGTCGGAAGGTTTAATAATCCGCGTCGTTTTGCTTCTTCTAACCATTCGTTGGTGTAACCATTACCGTTGAAAATGATGCGTTTGTGTTCACGAATTGTTTTTTGAATCAGAGCATATAAATCTTTTTCCAATTCCTTACTGCCTTCCAATTCATCGGCAAATAACGATAGTTCTTCTGCGACAACAGTATTTAAAATGTAATTCGGACAGGAAACGGATAACGAAGAACCAAGCATTCGAAATTCAAACTTATTGCCGGTAAAAGCAAAAGGTGAGGTACGGTTGCGATCAGTAGTATCTTTTAATACATCCGGCAGGACACCACCCCCGATGGTCATTGATTGCTCATGGGTATTTTCATAAGTCGATCCTTGTTCGATCGCAGTCAAAATGGCTTCCAGATCTTCACCCAAGAACATGGAAATGACGGCTGGTGGTGCTTCATTTGCCCCAAGACGATGGTCGTTGCCGGCAGAGGCAACACTGACTCTCAATAAGCCTTGATACTCATCTACACCCTTAATAATCGCACTTAGAAATAAGAGAAAGCGTGCGTTCTTTTCCGGCGTCTTACCCGGCTCCAACAGATTGATTCCATTATCGGTAGTCAATGACCAGTTGTTATGCTTGCCGCTGCCATTGATGCCTTCAAAAGGTTTTTCATGAAGCAGACATGCAAAGCCATGACGATCAGCCACTTTTTGTAAGATTTCCATCGTTAACTGGTTTTGATCGGCCGCAATATTACTGGTGGTAAAGACAGGAGCCAGTTCAAATTGAGCCGGAGCCACTTCTTTATGTTCCGTTTTGGCGAAGATTCCCAATTTCCATAATTCTTCATCCACATCTTTCATAAATGCGGATACGCGTGGTGATATCATACCAAAATAATGATCTTCCATCTCCTGACCGCGAGTGGGCATCGCACCGAACAGCGTTCGTCCCGTCAAAATCAAATCCGGCCGTTGTTCATACAATTTTTTATCCACCAAGAAGTATTCCTGTTCGGTTCCCACCGTTGTGGATACATGGGTAATGCCTTCATCCGGAAAAAGATGAATGATCCGCATTGCCTGAGTATTGATCACTTCCATAGATCGCAACAGTGGTGTTTTTTTATCTAAAGCACTGCCATCATAAGAACAAAAAGCGGTGGGTATACACAGCGTATGATCTTTAATAAAGGCATAGGAGGTTGGATCCCACATCGTATAACCACGGGCTTCAAAGGTTGCACGTAAACCGCCGTTAGGGAAACTGGAGGCATCCGGTTCTCCTTTGATGAGTTCCTTTCCGGAGAATTCCAGGATCACATGTGAGCGATCTTTGGGATTGATAAAGCTTTCATGCTTTTCGGCGGTGATACCGGTCATCGGCTGAAACCAATGGGTATAATGCGTTGCCCCCAATTCTACGGCCCAGTCCTTCATTGCATTGGCAACGACATTGGCAATACATAAATCCAAAGCAGAGCCTTGATCCATTGTGGCCTTTAGTTTACGATAGACATCTTTCGGCAATCGCTGCTGCATCACTTCATCATTAAATACATAAGCTCCAAAATAATCGGAAATTTGTTTCATATGTTCGTTCCTTTCTCAGCAAAAAAGGCACTGAAACGAAATGTTCAGCACCTTTGCTTTGTTCGTGCTTATTATAATCACATTCATATTGCTTGTCAACAATCTTTTTGAAAATAATATCTTTTTTATCATTTATTTTCATTGCTTACATTTATTTTCATTTTTGCTTGACAAGAATGTTTTTTATCAGTAAGATAGTATTGTCAGCAAAGACGCTGGACATGATTTTCATGTACACGTACTTTGTTTT
>CAJUGR010000160.1 GCA_910586285.1 uncultured Erysipelotrichaceae bacterium | reverse complement strand
GGCGTGTTCGGCAAGCGGTTAAGCCACAGCCCTCTCAAGGCTGTATCACGGGTTCGATTCCCGTACACGCTACCATATGTCATTAACTCCCTTCAATTAGGGAGTTTTTTCATGCCGTAATGCAATTTGGTGTAAATTTATATAGTCATTATAATACATATAAAGATAACAACCAAAGATATGACCTTACTGGCTGAAGTAATGGGACTTCTAGCGGATAGTAAATCATTACCTCATAGAAATAAAGATCATCTTCTAAGCGGAGATTTTACAAGTTGTCAAGAATGTCATATTACATCTGACTGACTTTTTTCATAATCGACATTCTGAATTCATCTCTTATCCCAAACGATAAAACACATCGGAATTTCGTATTGGAAAATTCTTACTTAACTATTGGCCTTCTCTGTGTTATACTTTTACTAAAGAAGGTGATGAAGTGAAAGATGACAAGAAGCATAAGCCAAAATTGAAATATTATGTGATATTCGCAATTGTCATCGCCATCATCCCCTTACCTGTCCCACGCATAGATTGGTGGCTTAAAATCACTTTTTCTGTCATATTGCTCCTGATATGCTTCCTCACCTACTTTTTCAAGCTGGAGCGTTATGCCAAATGGAGTGCTACTTATATAAAGAAAGCGTCTGCGGATTTACAAACGATCACTGTTAAGCACAATAAGCTAAAACGTGAATTCAGCAAATTAAATCAGTTGAATCAAAAGTATGAACATATCAGTACACAATTGATTGAACACTTGAATATTCTCGCATATCACAGCAGCAACAGTGAAAAAAATACCATACATAAAATTAAGGATATCTATTCGCGTATTCAACACGATGAACTTGGTAAATATAATCGAAAGGATGAAGAAGAATGAAAAAAATCGTTGTAACCAAAATCATTAATAAATATGAGATTTTGTTAAATGTCGGACAGAGTGACGGCATTAGGAAAGAATCAAAGTTTGATGTTATCGGTAAACTTGATGATGTAATTGATCCGATCACCCATGAATCATTAGGAGGACTTCCCTATACCAAAGTCCGCTTGAAAGTAAAAACGCTATTTCCTAAAATGTGTATTTGTGAAGATGAACAGAATTGCGATCAAGCAGAATATTTAAAAATGTTGAGTTCTGGAATCTTTCAAGCCAATACCGTAAAAAACGAATTGAATTTTGATATTGATGATTATGTGGAACAACAGGTGGATAAGGCGATCTATCTCAATGATGAAGTACTGTTATTACAAGAAGAACCAAAGCGCGAGATTCAAAGCTACTTTGGAGGAAATGACAAAAGCAGAGGATAAACACAATCATTACGATCCCTATCGTGGGATCTTTTTTATGTGCGTATTTCCAGTGAAACCGGACAATGATCACTTCCCAAGATTTCCATATGAATCTGAGCATCCACAATCTGATCTTGTAAATCATTTGATACGATAAAATAATCAATACGCCATCCGGCATTGCTTATACGAGCCCGATATCGATAATCCCACCACGAATATGCGATAGCATCAGGATGACACCAACGAAATGTATCGATAAAACCACTTTCCAGTAATGCATCCAGCTTTGATCGCTCTTGTTCACTATACCCGGCACTGTTCTGGTGGCGTTGGGGATGTTTTAAATCAATTTCTTCATGTGCCACATTCAAATCGCCGCATAAAATGACCGGCTTCTTAATTTTTAACTGATGCAAATATTTTCGCAATGCATCCTCCCAGCGCAAACGATATTCCAATCGTCTTAACTCCGGCTGTGCATTAGGAGAATAACATCCAACCAAATAAAAAGTATCAAATTCCAATGTCAATGCCCGTCCTTCTTGATCAAATTCAAGAATTCCCAAACCCTTAATCACAGTAAGCGGCGTTTGTTTTGAAAACATCATCACACCGCTGTATCCTTTGCGTTCAGCACTAACCATATATTGATGATAACCGGGGGTCACGATTTCCGCATCTTTTGGTTGCATTTTTGTTTCTTGAACACAAAACAGATCCGCATCACTTACCTGTAAATAATCATAAAATCCTTTGCGAATACAAGAACGGATTCCATTCACATTCCACGATACCAATTTCATCCTATCACTCCTTACATCTTCACGAATTCACTCATAAGTAGAATTCCCTGTTATCGGCTTCATTACACCTCTAACATCATTTTCAATATAATGTTCTCATTATCATCATATATGACATTAGAGAAGCCATAAAGAATCTCATAAGTACTTTTAAAAATAGCTATAAAGTCTTACAAATAGCATCAAAAAAAGCCTTTGATCTTAACATCCATTCTTGTCGAATGAATTAAGATAAAGGCTTTATGATCAATCCTCAAAGACAAATTCCACCGAACAGATAACAACGGTATCTCCATTCTCACATCCGGCATCACGTAATGCCTGATCTACATTCATTTTGCGCATTCTGCGGGCAAAACGCATGATATCCTCGTCATTGGTTAATTTACTCATTGAAAAATTACGTTCGATAAGCGGTCCGCTGACTTCCCATTCATGCGGTGCTAGAT
>CAJUGR010000159.1 GCA_910586285.1 uncultured Erysipelotrichaceae bacterium | reverse complement strand
TTCCAAGACTTTTTGCAAATTCTTCATATTCTTTCATTTCTTTCTCACCGAGAATGCCATCTCCGAATTTCTCCACCCCCGCTGAACGTACCCCGAAACTGCGATAAGCGATCAATTTGTAACGGCAGCGATTATCAATATGTTTTACCACATAGGCAATCGTTTCGCGGTTCTCCTTCTCATGATGCGGTAATAATACCGTTCTTACTTCAGCCAATTTATTCACGCTGAGTAAGTAATCGAGATTTTTTAATACCGTATGATTGTCTTGTGCGCATAAGGTTTGATGAAACGCGGGATTCGCCGCTTTAACATCCAACATCACGCCATCGCACAGTTCCAATATCGACATATAATGAGAGAAATCATAAAAACCGTTAGAATCAATCAGAATTCCCAACCCTAGCTTTCGTACTTCTTGAAAGAATTCTTCCAAGAACGCTGCCTGATTCATACATTCCCCGCCGCTGACAGTAATACCACGAATAAACAAGCGATACTTTTTCACTCTTTGACACAGTTCATCCACATCCATCCACTGTATTTTCGGAGAAGACAAGTGCGGGCAAGTATGAATGCACGTATCACAATTCACACATAAATCTTGGTTCCAATGAACCTTCCCCTCCTCCATGGTCAATGCCTGTGTGGGACATTGGCTGACACAAGAACCGCAATTATTGCACATCTGAATCGTTTCTGGATTGTGACAGTACAGACAAGCAAAAGGACAGGACTGAAAAAAGATGGCACAGCGGTTGCCCGGGCCATCTACATTGGAAAAAGGTATGATTTTATTTACGGGCGCTTTCATCGTAGATTCTGCGATCCAGTGCATTGGCACTGTTGCGAGCCCCTTGTCCGAATACTGTCACATTATTCAGACTGGTTTCCCGGCGATCCAATTTTGCAATTTCACTCTTTTTCACCAAATAGCCGGTTACGCGCACAACATCACAATCTGCATTATAACCGGTAAAGTAGCGCATGCCGGATACGAAGGCACCCTTGATGATGTCAAGCAATGCACTTTGAGTATGATTCCAGGTATCATCAAATTTAAAGATATCACCGATACCGGAAACAAAATAGTGATGGAAATGGCTTTCGCATTCGATATGATCGCTCAAATCCGGTTCTGAACCGATCGGAATACGGGCACCCGGAGAATTGTCACGGCCATCACTGTCAATGCCGACCTGCGCATGCAGGACGTAACGATTGTCACAGCCTTCGCAATATACGCCATGATGTTCCTTCACCATGCGTTCCACTTCATTCATGACTTTTTCCCCCATTGCCGTTGCTTCTTCATTGTGGCCGAAGCCCTGATCGGGATTCTCAATCCCCAACAAATGGTTGACACATTCCGCCAAACCAACCACACCGAACATACCGGTAAAGTTCTCCCGTTTCACAAATCCCTCTTTTACCAGGAAATGAGAAGTAAAGAAATTGCTTTCTTCCACAATATACCGAATACGCGTATCCATGTTACGCAGCAGCATTTGCGTATAATAGGGCAATACCCGATCAAAGAAATCATCCACGGAAGTCGCTTTGGTCGCAACATTATACAGACGAATACGCGGTAAGGTGTATCCGCCGCCCCCCACCTTTAATGCATTGTAACAGCTGGCAATCCCATAATTGGGAATCTCACTGCGATACATTACATCATTGGCAAAGGATGGTTTACTGGTAGCCAACATACAGTCGATGCATACCAAGGCAAACTCATCCGAGGTTTTTTTGGGATCATATAGCAAAGTCAGATTGGGAATGGCTAACTGCATTTCCTTGGTGAGATCCAAAATGATACGATTGACCTCACTGTCACGCGGGCCGATATTCGCATGCACAAAAGAATCGGTTAAGGTCTTATCAATGTGCAACAAAAACAGTCGCAATGCTTTTCGTGTTTCCGCTTCCTCTTTGTGAAACGGTTCGAACAAATCGGTAAAGTTGCCTAAATACACAGGAAAGGAAGTGATGCTGGGAACATGCTTATAGAAGATCAATAACGCATTGACCGCTTCCCAAATATCCTTTGGCGGCTCTAAGCCCAAGAATTCACAGCCATCTTTCATCAGTTTTGCGTAATCAGGCAAGATGTAGCGCGGGCGATACGGCGCTCGACCTTCTCCCAAATCACATAAAGTCATGTCTTTCAATGCTTGTTCGAATTCCGGCTCCAGATCCAACGTATCATCATTATTCTCTGCCAAACGCGCCAATGCGAGTACTTGTTGCTGATAGGTTAATGTCGGATCCTTAATAATGTTGCTAACGTCACTCATTCATATCCTCCTCACTGTTTTTAGCATAGACTTCACGCGGTTTGCTGCCGCGCGCCGGTCCGATAATGCCGCGCTCCTCTAACGTATCGATCAAACGAGCAGCACGGGCATAGCCGATACTGAATTTGCGCTGAACCAGCGAGGTGCTGGCCTTGCGCGTCTGGATCACGAAATCCTTCACTTCATCATATAGCGGATCATCATGGGAATGGCTGGAGGTTGCCTCAATGCCGCCATCCAGTGCTTCCAATCGTAAGAATGCA
>CAJUGR010000158.1 GCA_910586285.1 uncultured Erysipelotrichaceae bacterium | reverse complement strand
CAAAAAATCCGAAGCATAATGGTATCTGCGTAAGTCGCAAACCCGGCTTCGGATATTATGATTTTCTTGTTGTAGATCTATGATTCATACTCTATTGATTAGAAGGGTAAACATTCACACGAATTACGCCATCAATTTGCTTTACATCATTTAATGAATGTTCATCGATCGCTTCATCCAAATCAATCAGCGTATAAGCATAATCCTTCTTGGATTTATTGATCATATTAGCAATGTTGATATGATTCTTGGCTAAGGCTTCCGCAATCTGTGCTAACATATTGGGAATATTACGATGAATCACACCGATACGCTCACATTCGGTTCGTTCCATTTGCACATTGGGTAAGTTTACCGAATTGAGAATATTTCCGTTTTCTAAAAAATCCTTTAATTCTTCCACCGCTTTGAGTACGCAGTTTTCTTCTGCTTCCTGAGTAGAGGCACCCAGATGCGGTATGGTAATGACGTTGGTTTCTGCCGCCAATAAGTCGGTAGGAAAATCTGTCACATAAGCAGCCACTTTTCCATTGTGAATTGCCTGGATTAATACCTTGTCATCCACCAAAGCACCACGCGCAAAGTTCAACAAGCGAACGCCGTCTTTCATTTGCGCCAAGCTTTGTGAATTGATCATATGTTTCGTGTTATCGTTTAACGGAACATGAATCGTGATATAATCACAGTTCTTATAAATATCATCCGCACTGTTGGCTCGTATGACGGAGCGAGATAAGTTCCATGCCGCATCAATGGAAATATATGGATCATAGCCGTAAACTTGCATACCAAATTTCAAAGCCAAGTTCGCAACTTGAATCCCAATCGCACCCAATCCGATAATTCCTAATGATTTGCCCATCAATTCACTGCCGGCAAAATGTTTCTTCTCTTTTTCTACACGTTTGCCCAAGTTACCTTCTTGATCATTCTTTGTCCAGGCAATTCCCTGATAAACTTTTCTGGCGCTTAACAGCAGTCCGGCAAACACAAGTTCCTTCACTGCATTAGCATTGGCTCCGGGAGTATTGAATACAACAATTCCCGCTTCGCTGCAGCGATCAATCGGAATGTTATTCACACCGGCTCCGGCACGGGCAATCGCTTTGGTCCGTTCAGAAAAGTTTTCATCGTGAAGTGACGCAGAACGTACGATAATCCCATCCGGATCTTTCGCCTCACTGTCGAGTTGATATTCCTGCCCCAAGCGACTTAAACCGTCTGAGGAAATTTGATTCATCGTTTTTATCGTATACATAAGTTTCTCCTTATCAGCTGATTATTATGTTTAATTATCCAACTCAAATTGTTTCATAAATGCAACCAAGCGCTCCACACCGGCCATCGGCATCGCATTATAAATGCTGGCGCGCATACCGCCGACACTTCGATGACCTTTTACATTGATCAAGCCCTGTGCCTTTGCTTCACTTATGAATTTGGCATCTAATGCTTCATTTCCCGTTACAAACGTAACATTCATAAGGGAACGATCCTTCGGTTTCACTGGATTGGAAAACATATCAGAATGATCCAAAAAATCATACAGCAATGCAGCTTTTTGATCATTGCGTTTTTTCATTTCAGCGAGTCCGCCGATAATATCTTCAATCCATTGCAACACCAGATTACAGATATAGATCGCATACGTTGGCGGTGTATTGAACATGGAATCCTGATCAGCTATGGTCTGATAGTTCAACATACTAGGGGTATTCGCCGACGCATGACCAATCAAATCATCACGTATAATCACAACAGTTAACCCTGCCGGTCCCATATTCTTTTGGGCTCCCGCAAAAATTAATCCGTATTGAGAAACATCAATTGGTTCACTTAGTATACAGCTGGACAAATCGGCCACTAAGGGGACATTACCGGTTTGCGGAAGTTTCTTATATTTGGTGCCGTAGATCGTATTATTCTCACATATATAAACGTAATCAGCATCCGCATGATATGGCAGTGCATCCACATCAGGTATATAAGAGAATGTGGCATCTTCACTGGATGCCAAAATATCGGCACGACCGATTTTATTCAATTCGGCAATGGCCTTTTTACTCCACTGGCCGGTATGAATCACATCGGCATGACCCTTGATTAATAAATTCATCGGAATCATACTGAATTGCAAGGATGCTCCTCCCTGCAAAAACAGAACCTTATAATGATCGGGAATTCCCATAACCCGCCGTAATCGTTGTTCACATTCCGTGATGATCGCTTTAAATTCTGAGGAGCGATGACTCATCTCCATCACCGATTGACCGCTATCCCTGTACTCTAACATCTGTGATGCTGCTTTCTTTAACACCCATTCCGCAAGCATCGAAGGACCTGCGGAGAAATTATAAACTCTGCTCATCATCTTCACGCTCCTTTGTCTAATATTAATACACATTATAAGTGTATTCCTGTCATTCGTCAATTATTTTTTTCATTTACTTACATAATGTTTCAGCGCAATGATTGATATTTTCAAGCATAGAAATTATTTTCATTCTATCTTCCCGTTGATATAATCACATTTATCTTTTAATATAAGTTGCTTTAAATTATAATGGTGCTTCAAACTTATAAAAAGTCCTATAAATATTGACC
>CAJUGR010000157.1 GCA_910586285.1 uncultured Erysipelotrichaceae bacterium | reverse complement strand
TTCTAACATTGTGATCATCCTTTCTTGTATTATCTGTACTAAGTATATTAATACAGTATAACACAATGAGTTTTTTGTCAAGTATCTTTGCGATTTTTTTGAAATTGATTTTCACTTATGAGCAACCAAACAAAAAAAGCCGGAATTATCCTGACTTTTGATCCATACGCTTTGTTATTCGTTGACCGAAATAAAAATATCTGTATAAGGGGCATATGTTCTTTATTTACGAATAATATAAATCGTATCAATACCGCTCAAGAATTTCCGCTTGATTCAATCGACGGAAAATTCAGCATATCGGATTTCACTGTTTCATTAGAATACGGAAGCCCTCCCCACTCCCATTTATCCAAAGTATAGTAATCAATCCATGCAGCATACTTGTCTCCTGAGTAAGTCGAACCATACATCGAAAAAGACAGCGGATAAACTCTTACTTCAGCTCGCGGCCACAAAATCTGTTAATACATCCAAAGAAAGAAATCTTGAATTGCTTCCGGTTATATCGATGTCCCAATCTGCTCTCCTATTCAAATCGTAGCGGACGGCTTCAAATCCTTACAAAGACATCATACTTAAAAAAGCCGGGAGATTCCTCCTGACTTCTTTTATAACTTACACGCTTTAATTTCACAGGCATGGGTATAAACATCGGTATAGTTGATCGTTGTTTTATATGTCCCATAGCTGACGTCTACAATAATTTCAAAGAATCGTTGATAAGCCGGGCCAATCACAGCATTTTTGATTTCACTGCTTCTGGTACCGATTCCCTGCTGATAATAGACATCGACTTTCATTCCTTGACTTGCGGAAATTTTCTTTCTGATTTCTGCAATCATCAGTTCTTGATCACTGACTTCGATCTCTGTATGCATGATTTCACCTGATTTCTATCATTCGTTTGGAAAAATCGTTTCTCCTTTCCTTATTGGTAAATTTTTTCATCACGAATGGATATATTTTACCACAATGAAAAGAAATTTTCCAATTCAACAATGGTGACAATGTGCAGATCAAAATAATGATAGCTGCTGGTGATATCTTTTTTGAAAGTACTCGTTGGCAAATTTCATATAGTCCGTTTCAATCCCATATTCCTGTGCCAAGTTACGAACTCGCTGATGAATTGTTTGCGCATAAGCGCGCTCCAGATGACCATCGCGATAAAGTTGTTGATAAGGCTTCACCAGCTGCGGAAAGTGTTTTTGGAGCATTTGAAAATAGGTATGCTTGGTGACACCATGCAGATGCAGCGAACCAAAGGTCCCATAATCCGCATGAGTATCCTGAATCCATTCCATAAGGGTACGTAGTGATGCTTCAGCATCGTTTATCATCGGCATGAGCGGCAGCACATGAATGCCCACGGTTGCTTTGGTATGCTTTTTTATCAGCGCAACCACCTCTTTGCGCCGCTGTGGCGATATGGCATTCGGTTCCACGATGGACGCAAGCTTTTCATCGGTGGTGGTAATCGTTACCGCAATATTAACATAAGTAACCGATGCCAATTCATCAATCAATTCCAAGTCGCGCAAAATAAGATCAGATTTCGTGGAAAGCACACAAGGATTGCGATGGCGAATCATCACCGGCAGAATTTGACGCATCATTTCATACTGTGCCTCCGCCGGCTGATAGGAATCACTGACCGATCCGATATTAATAAGCTGACGTTGCCAGTGTGGTGATGCAAGTTGTTGATCGAGCTTTTCCGCAATATTGGTCTTTACATAAATGTCATGATAAAAATCGCCTTGATTCAAATAACGCTGTGAATACAGTGCATAACAATAAGCACAGCGATGCGCACAGCCACGATAAATATTCATGTCATATTCATAAGGGCCGATACGCCGGCTTAATTTCCGAAAGGCTTTTTTACAAGTGATTTCATTTACAGAATGTTCCATAATTCCTCCAGTGAACTAATCTCATAACGAGGTACAATAGCTTCATCATAATCAACAGGCAGGGGATGAAACCAACACGCATCAATGCCGGCTCGATTGGCACCGAGAATATCGCTGTGCAGCGAATCACCGACCAGAAGCAATCGCTCTTTCACATAGGGAATTTCTTTTAGCACAATGTCAAAAAATTCTGTTTGCGGCTTTTGATAACCGACGGTCTCTGAGGTGAAAACCGCTTGAAAATAAGGCCTCAAGCCACTTTGCCTCAAACGCAGCTCTTGGGTTTGTGCAACCCCATTACTCACAATATATAAATCCAACTTCTTTGCCAATGCTCTACACATGGTCAATGCGTGATCGATCAAATGGGTTCCGCAATTCAACCCATCACGATAATGTGCTTCCATTGCTTTCCCATCACCATTCATTCCGCAATAACGTAATAAGGCGTCAAAGCGAACATCAAAAATATGCTGCTTGGGGAACTTCCCTGCTTCAAAGTCATGCCACAGCTTTTCATTATAGGTATGATAAAAAACTCGTACTTTGGGTGTGTCTGGAACACCGAATTGATTCAAAACATCACCTAAGGCAGCTGCCTCACTGCGCTGGAAATCCAATAAAGTACCATCTGCATCAAACAAAATTGCATCATAGCGCATTCTATCCCAACCTTACTTGTTTCCTCTATTATAACATAGCTTATTTGCCAATCCCATCACAAGCAGAA
>CAJUGR010000156.1 GCA_910586285.1 uncultured Erysipelotrichaceae bacterium | reverse complement strand
ATGGTGCCGACTATAGGAATTGAACCCACAACCTACTGATTACAAGTCAGTTGCTCTACCAATTGAGCTAAGTCGGCATAAAAAATGGTGGAGGTTGAGGGACTCGAACCCCCGACCCTCTGCTTGTAAGGCAGACGCTCTCCCAACTGAGCTAAACCTCCATCTTGGCCGATCCGCGCTTTATATTTATTCGGGGTAAGCTTCCCATCCTTTGCGCCTTATTATGATAACATTTCGCTCGTTATCTGTCAACGATTTTTTTATCTTTTTTGCGATTTTATCAAACATCGGAATCAGTGGAAAGCACATCTCACGAAAAGATGTTTTCCACCGCCACCTTCAACCTTTACTGATCGTTTAATAACCGAACTTTCCAAGCAGTGATTCATCTTGCTCAATCCATTCTTTCTTCACGTCAATAATGCGATAAGAAGCCATCGTATCCCTTACCACAACCGTTTCAATACCGGCATTGATAATCATCCGCTTACACATTGAACAGCTGTTGGCTTGTGCTATCAATTCCCCGCTTGCGGCTTCAAATCCGGCTAAATAAATCGTGGCTCCCAACATATCCCGCCGTGAGGCAGAGATTATTGCATTGGCCTCTGCATGTACGCTGCGGCATAATTCGTAGCGTTCTCCACGATTAATATGAAGTTCCTGGCGAATACAACGCTGCAAATCGCTGCAATTCGCTCTTCCCCGCGGTGCCCCTACATAGCCCGTGGAAATGATCTCATCATCCTTGACAATAACAGCCCCGTACAGCCTGCGCAAACACGTGCTGCGCTTGGCGACACTACATGCAATGTCCAAATAATAATTAATTTTATCTCTACGCATAGTCATAGTATGAATTCTCCTCTATCTTAATTTACGCTAATTATAATACATTATAAAACAGATGTCCATGCGAAGCAAAAATCAGCAATGATCCGTAATACAACTTCCAACATATCATTAATATCCAATCCAATAGTCCTTTTCTCAGCGAACAAAGCCAACACTTTCCCCTTCCATCAGCCGCATGGTCATTGTTTCCCACTGCGGAGCCCGACTTTCATGGATGGCCGCTATCTCTTCGATCAAATTGACCCCAAACGCTTCATTAGGATAAACGATTGTCGTTAAAGACGGATAGCTGTATTGGCAAAGTACTTCATCGCCAAAACAGGCAAAAGAAAGATTTTGGGGAATATGAATATGTACTTCATGACAATACTTCATAGCTGCCATTGCCCATTGTACACAATCACAGATCACACCTTCATATCCTTTAGAAATCAATTCCTTCATCATGTCATAGACATCTGCCGCACCATGTATAAAATGAACAACCAGTTCACACTTCATGCCGGCATAAGCCTGAAGAAATCCCATCCGACGTTTTTCACTCATAGAATCCTGTTTTTGTAAATAAACAAAACGATGAAATTGTCGCTCTTTAAAATATTGACCCAACAAATAGCCTGCCATTCGCTCATCCGGAGCAAGATACGGCGCATAATCACATACGCTGCGGGCAAACAATACCTTCGCGTGCTGGGTTAAAACCAGCTCCTGTAAACGCTTTGGATCACGGCTGTCAAGTAATACCACCCCATCCGCGCCCTGCCTAAGCAGTTGCCGCAGACACTGCGCTTCTCCTTCCACACTGTCATCGTGAAACAACACGTTCCCCTGATACTCCAAGGATTGCAAGTGCCGCTGCATACCGACCAAGATCCGCTCTTGATCTGCTTGATGATTACGATTTACAATCACCCCGATCATTCGTGAATTCCGCGCCCGTAAACGACTCGCATGATAATCCCGTTCAAAGCCGAGTTCATTAATCGCCCGCGAAATCTTTTCCTTATGTTCCTGCGACACATAACCGTGATTCAAATAACGGGAAACACTGCTTTTGGAAACATGACAATACTTGGCAACATCCTCGATCGTGACCTTATGTTTCATGATGCAACCCTCACTTTATCCTGTTGCTTTCATTATACTAGAAACAGGTAACAAAAAACAACTTTTTATTGTGACAGCGTTTCTGTCACTTTTTATTGTGACAGCGTTCCTGTCAGTTCCTAAATTACCTTTGTTTTCTTTTGATGATGTTTCTCAACACCATGACTTTATGCTATAATGAGTTCAACAGGAGGATGATAAAATGTTAGAAGCAGGAAATCAAGCGATTGATTTTACTTTGAAAGATGCGCATGGCAATGAAATTACACTAAGTCAATTCAAGGGCAAGAAAATCGTACTATATTTTTATCCTAAGGATATGACCGGGGGATGTACGAAACAGGCTTGTACGATGGCGGCAGCCTATGACGCTTTTCAAAGTCAGGACATTGTGGTGATCGGTATCAGTAAAGACAGCGTTGCCTCACACAAAAAATTCACGGATAAATATCAACTTCCCTTTCTGTTACTGTCCGATCCCGACTTAATCGCGATTCAGGCATATGATGTATGGAAAGAGAAGAAACTGTATGGCAGAACTTACATGGGAACGGTGCGTTCCACCTATATCATCAATGAAAACTTTCAGATCATAAAATGCTTTGAAAAAGTCAGCCCCACCAACCATGCCCAAGACATCTTAAAATATTTACAGGAACACGCATAAGCGTGTTTTTTATGTATGACGGGCATGCCCTACATCTGTGGTGAAAGTCCACAAGAGGCGTAGTTACCGACGAAC
>CAJUGR010000155.1 GCA_910586285.1 uncultured Erysipelotrichaceae bacterium | reverse complement strand
GTCCAGCGGTAAGACAACATTAGCACTTCATGCCATTGCGGAGATTCAGAAAAAAGGCGGCAGAGCAGCATTTATTGATGCTGAAAATGCGATTGATCCTATCTATGCACGTAATCTGGGAGTCGATACGAACGAATTGATCCTTTCACAGCCGGATAGTGGTGAACAGGCATTGGAAATTACCGAAATGTTAATTAAGAGCGGTGCGATTGACTTGGTCGTTGTGGATTCGGTAGCTGCTTTGGTGCCGCAAGCAGAACTTGACGGTGAAATGGGCGATGCTCAAGTCGGCTTACAAGCTCGTTTAATGTCTAAGGCGATGCGAAAGCTGAGCGGTGTGATGAATCGCAGCGAATGTACGGCGATTTTTATCAACCAATTACGTGAAAAAGTCGGCATTATGTTCGGAAATCCGGAAACGACGCCGGGCGGTCGTGCGTTGAAATTCTATTCCTCGGTACGGGTGGATATTCGCCGTAGTGAGGCAATTAAGAACGGTACTGATATTATCGGAAATAAGGTAAATGTAAAAATTGTGAAAAATAAAGTAGCACCGCCGTTTAAAACCGCGCAGATTGAAATTATGTACGGAGAAGGGATTTCTTATGTAGCTGAGGTGTTGGATCTGTGCGTAGATTACGATATCATTCAGAAAAGCGGTTCCTGGTTCTCTTATGAGGGCGGTAAAATCGGTCAGGGCAAGGAATCGGCAAAGCAGTATCTGAAGGAGCATAAAGAGGTATTGGAAGAAGTCGCCGCAAAATTAAAAGAAGCGATGCATCCCAAAGCTGAGGCAGATGCTGCGGGTAATGATCAGATCGGTGCATAAGACAGGATTACTCCTGTCTTTTTTCACTGCAAACAAGGAAGAACAAGGAGTAGATACATGGAATTAACATCGATTAATAATCCCCGGGTAAAGGGATGGATTAAACTCAAAGAGAAAAAATATCGGGATCGGGAACAGAAATTTCTAATCGAAGGGGCACATCTGATTGAAGAGGCTTATCGTGCCGGTTGGCTTGAAACGCTGATTGTGCGCCAAGGCATCACTGTTCCAACAGAATTGAACTTGCCCGTCTATGAGGTTACCAATGAAATCATGAAACGTTTGTCAACGCTGAGTTCGGGGGAAAATGTGATGGGAGTATGCAAAATTTCTGAAAATGAAGCGTTTCGTACGGATATAACCTCATGGATTCTTTTGGATGGCATACAGGATCCCGGCAATATGGGGACAATCTTGCGGACGGCTCTTGCCTTCGGTATACAAGGAGTCATTCTGTCAAAGGATTGTGTGGATGTGTATCATGATAAAGTGGTTCGTGCAACACAGGGAGCCATCTTTCATTTATCGTTACAACGCACGGACTTAGCGGCGTTTATCAAAGTTCTAGAGGACAATCAAATTCCTGTATTTGCGACGGCGCTGCATGATGCACTTCCGCTGCAGGAAATGAAAATTCCTGCACGTTATGCGTTGGTATTCGGCAATGAAGGAAACGGCATTCGTTCTAATATTTTGACCCTTTGTGATCAACGAATTAAAATTGAGATGGCAACATTCGAATCATTGAATGTCGCTGTTGCGGCCGGTATTGCTATGTATTATTTTCAATATCAAGGAGGGCAGATGGGGGAGTGATTTTGATATATGGATATTGCTTTTTGATTGGGGCCAGTTGCGGGAGTTTTGTTTATGCGGCGACTTGGCGTTATCTGCATCAACTCGACTTTGTTTATGGACGCAGCAGCTGTCCGAATTGTCATCATACGCTGGCTTGGTATGATCTGATTCCTGTCGTAAGCTGGCTTTGTTTGCGTGGTAAGTGTCGCTATTGCCATGCATTCATATCACCATCTTATTTGCTTTATGAACTGGGCATCGGAGTGTCGGCATTGCTTTGTCTTCGAATTTATGGTTTCACCTGTGAAGGAATATGGATTTTTGTGATCATTCTGATTCTTATCAGTATGGCGATGATTGATCGTGCTACCATGATCATTCCCAATGGTTTACAGCTGTTACTAATCATTCCGATTATGGCGTTATCGTGGTTACATCCTGAGATGACTTTGGAGAATCACTTATCAGGTGCTTTATCAATTTCCGGTTTTATGATGCTCATGAATCAATGGAAAAAAGGGAGTTTTGGGGGTGGTGATATAAAACTGATGTTTCTTTGCGGTTGGCTGCTTGGTTGTCAGCGAATCATAATGGCTATGGTCATTGCCGTATGGACAGCCGGTTTATATGCCATATATTTGTTGTGTTTAAGACGGGCACAACGTGATACTCGTATTGCTTTTGCGCCTTATTTATGTATTGGGGTGATTTTTGTCTTATTTCATGGCCCAATTGTGTTATCAATGGTACCGGGTTCACGAATCTTATGAAGCATCATAAGTACAATAACGGCGTGATAATTATGTATTTCCGTAAGAAGATACATAGATAGATTATGTTGATCATTTTGAAGATGAAGGAATTATGATAGAAGATTTCCCAAAGGATCGGATGTTTATGTTTCTATTTATGTACATTGTTTTTTTTAAAAACTAACCTATAATTAAGAAGTCTTTTTTATGAAGCTGATGGATTATGCCGCAAAGACTTGTTGCTTTACCAAATTACCAAAATCCTGAACGGCGAATACGGTATTTGAAGGATGACGCAAAGGCTGTGGTTGCTTATTTGGATGTAAAGAATTTATGTCGTCTGTTAAAAAACAGTGATTGATATTTACAATAATGCATTTGCGAAAACGATATCCGGCAGTATATTCATATTT
>CAJUGR010000154.1 GCA_910586285.1 uncultured Erysipelotrichaceae bacterium | reverse complement strand
ACCGGAAGTGCTGTTTTCATAAAATTTCAAGTTCTCTGCCGGCGCTAAACCCACATGAATCGTCACCGGTATTTCTTTATTGCTCCATCGATCAGATACAATGATCGTGAAGTGATACGTATCCACATCGAGATTGGCATTGGTTTTGATGACACCCGTGCTTGCATTGACTTGAAACAAGCTGCTGTGATCAGTTGAATCGGATTTGATCGCATACGTATAGGTTGTCACGGTTCCGCCAATGGTATCCGGCGTACCCAACGTTCCTTGAATCTTACCGATCGTACCGCCACTTATCACATTAGCATCGCTTGCCGCAAACGTAGGAATGGTTGTATCACTGGATGCCGGATCCGGGGTGATAGTCGCATCCACTTCTCTGACAATGACGATTTCTTTTTCTACATATGCAGAATTGTAATTATCATTACCACTATTCGGATCATCATCTGCTGTCGCTCTGATTTTCACTTTACCGAATGCATGATTTCCCCGATATGTGATTTCACCAGTACTTCCGTTAATATCAATCAATCCTATATCGCCCCCAACCTTGGAATAGGTTATTTTCGTACCATGTGACGGAGTCGCTGCAGCAATTTCTGTCCAATTCGTTTCTGCTTCTGTGATTGTCTTCTTTGTCAAGTTTTGATTGTTAAATGCGACTGTCAAGTTGGTTTTCTTTACATCCAATGAGGTACAGACCTTAGTTTTATTATCAATCTGTGTAACAGGATAACCATTCGCATCGGTCGATGTGATGCAAAATTTATACGTTCCTGCTTTTAATGTTCCATTGTCCAAATCATTTGCATTTTGCTTGATCTTTATATTCAGACTTGTTGCGCTTGATGCGTTATTTGAATCCAATCCATCGATTTCAAAGTTTTGATATGTTTGATCTCCATACGTTTCTATGGCATACGTAATTGGTGTCACTCCAGTAGGATTCAATGTGATCTTACCAACAATATCTCCACCATCTACATTTTTACTATACTCATAATCATTGCCAGCGGATGCTCCGCTTTGTGGTGCCTTCGTATAAGAAATCTGATGCGGCTTTACGATTTCCAATTCTGATGTATCAGAAATTAAGGAGCAATCTGCTGGAGCTGTACTATTTTCATTATAGGCTTCGTTAACAATTCCGATTTTATATTTTCCTATCGGGATGTCTGTTAAATCAAAAGCATACGTGCCGCTCCCCTTGGCCTGTTCTAGCGGCTGATAATACACGAAATTACCATCCGCATCAAATACCAAGACAGATACCGTATAAGGGTTTCCATCTGAATCAGCACCACTTTGCGCAGTTGCCTTTAAATATATTGTGTGGTCTTTAACAGTTTTTGTAATCGTATCTTCATTGGCATTTTCAATATGCATAAGCCTTATCGTGCTGTCAAGAACTGGCTGATGCACCCGCAATTTCATTGGTTCTCCACCCTCTTGATAAAGCGCTGTATATCCGGAAGTTACTTCCGGCTGTTCAATATCAGCGATACCTATGTCTGTTCCCTTTGAAACTGCAAACACCACATCATCTGTATCATAATATAAAAATGGTCGAATACCTGCAGGAGTCGTACCTAAAAGGGCAGGATTATTATAAGTATAACTCGGAGAAATTGTAGCTTGCCACATAGTACCATGATAACTATAACTGCCTCCATAATAATAATTCTCATCCAGTCTCAAATCGGCTTCTAAAATATCTGAGCCGCTGCTATTCGTAGCTTCTGCTTCTGAAATTAATGGAACGATTTTTTGATATAATTCTGCATGATTGGAAAAAAAGATACTTCTCATAATCCTTGCGTTTCCATAATAAGTATTGATACCTCCTGCATTAGCAATACCGGCTCGTAAATTTGATAAATTAAATTCTTTTATATGATCTTTATCCTTTTGCGTTAAGGATTGATATAATGATGCAATAGATTGATATAATCCATCCTCTTTTACATATGTCATCGCTATCATTTCTGGAACTGGATAAAATTGAATATAGTAAGCAGGCGTTTGACCCAAAACCATTTTATCCACAATTCTCGTACTTCCCGTCAACCATGCAGTCACGCTAGGATTATTGCACGTTGTCGTATGGTTGATATAGCCATCCGGATAAGTTGGATCACTTCCAACATCGACAACACACCCATAATCAGTATACGTTTTTTGTTCAATTAGCTGAAAAGATAATGGTTCATCAGTATAATAAGGATTATTGATACCCATCATAAATTTATCGCCTTTTTTCATGCCAATTTGATAATTGTTAATACCACTCGGCGGGATATTCACACGCCCACTCACACGGCCACCAGCCTGATAAGAATTTTGTGTTGCGTTTATTTTTGAGTTGTAGTACGCGGTACAAATATATACAGTACCTAAAATAGCTAAACACGCAACCATTACTCTCTTCCACATAATACTCATTCCTTTCCATCCTGTCTATAAATGTAGACATTTAGAAACAGAGGAAAAAGATATTAAAATATACGTTTCAACATAGAAAAACAGGGAAAATCGTTATGATTCGCCCTGTCTCAATAAGTCTACTTTTGTATACATTCTGATATTAAAATGTATCTTTCAGCTTCGTTATTCTTCTTGTTTTCTTTTGAATAAAATAAACAATATCATTCCTAATGACATACATCCAAGTCCCATGTACATCATCATATTCGTTGTATCGCCGGTTAAGGCTCCACCTACATTGTCTCCCGGATAATAGCTTCCTCCCACATCGGTAGGCTCTTGATCAATGATATCTCCAATTACTGTAAACTGACCTAAACGATCTGTCTCATAAATCAGATATCCATCCTCAAAAACTGCCTCGACTTTCTCATATTCTCCGCTTTCATTTAAGATCAGTAAGCTTGGATTTTGGATAT
>CAJUGR010000153.1 GCA_910586285.1 uncultured Erysipelotrichaceae bacterium | reverse complement strand
CAGGAAAAGAACAATGCCAAAAGCGCATGAAGTTGATCGCTCTGTTCTAAATTTGTTAATGCTTGATCCAAAAAGCCAAAGCTGTCCTCTTCCCAATCGGCCTTCATAACACATTCCAACATAACAGAACCGACCGACTGCTTATCCAAATCAAAACGTATCCGATGATGACTGTGAATGACATCCGCTGTTCGCATCGTATGTAAATTTGAATGCTCATGAAAATCTACCAAAAAACGGGCATGAGTAAATTCCTGTACCGCCGCGCTGTTTTTGCTGGAAATGCGGCGTATCCCGCGTGCCGTCAATGATTGAATCCCTTCATTTTGGGTACAAACGGTTAAAATGGCATCGTTCTCCCGATAATCACGATTGGCCAATACGATTCCTTCCCATGTTTTATTCATTGTCGCCATATCCGAGCTGCATCAATTTATGGGAGCGATTGCGCCAGTTCTTTTCTACTCGCACATAAAGTTCCAATTCCACGCGTTTGCCAAACTTGCGCTTTAGTTCCTTTTGTGCATCTAAGCGCACCGAACGAATCATTGCCCCTTGTTTTCCGATCAGAATTCCCTTTTGTGATTGACGCTCCACAATAATCAACGCACGAATGTCAATACGATTGTCATACGGTTCCATCGCCTCTGTTACCACCGCTACCGAATGCGGTATTTCTTCTTCAGTTTTATACAATACTTTTTCCCGTATGATTTCCGCCACCTGAAACGATTCATTGTGATCGGTTACCATCGTTTCCGGAAAATACTGAACCCCTTCCTTTAAATAATGCAAGGTCACTTGTAACAGCTGATCCAAATTCTCTTTTTTCAACGCAGAGATCGGAATAATTTCCGCAAAAACGAAACGCGTTTGCCATTGCATCAATTCATGAATCAGCTTTTCTTTAGGCAGCTGATCGATCTTATTGACAATCAAAAAAGTGGGTACTTCACTGCCCTGTAAGCGTGATAGCAGAAACTCATCGCCTTTTCCAAACGGCTTCGTAACATCAATAATGACATAATTAATATCGGCCTCCGCAATAGCCGTATAGGCGTTGCGGTTCAGATGTTTGCCTAATTGATGATGCGGTTTATGGATACCGGGAGTATCGGTAAAAATCAGTTGTGCATCACTCATGGTCAAAATTCCCATCACATTATCACGTGTTGTTTGCGGTTTGGGTGAAGTAATTGCCACTTTTTCCTCCAATAATGCATTCAACAGCGTACTTTTTCCGGCGTTGGGACGTCCGATAATCGCGATAAATCCGGACTTATACATGCTTCAGATCCTCTTGAGAAAATGACATTGGCAATAATGCGCGAATATTACTCTCTATTTGTTCAGTTTTTGAACTGAGATATATCGGCGCATCAGCAGGAACAAGTTCATCAATTACCTGTCGACACGCCCCGCACGGAGTCGCGATTCGCTCACCGTCACTCACAATCGCCAGCGCAACGATATCCGCTTTGCGCTGACCGGCCGAGTAAGCCGCAAACAATGCATTGCGTTCGGCGCAGCTCGTCACTCCATAGGACGCATTTTCAATGTTAGCACCGCAATAATATTGTCCGTTTTTACACAACACGCAAGCACCAACACGAAAATTTGAATACGGCACATAGGCATTTTCCATCACTGCCCAAGCTCGTTTTAACAATTCTTCCTTCATATCCATTTCCCTCCGATCACATAAATGCCGACCATCGCGGCCAGAATACTCAAAAGCAATACTGCGGCCGCACTGTAATCCTTAATTTTCTTTGCACGTTCATCATATTGCGGAAACAGCTTATCGCAGCATTCTTCCAAGGCACTGTTAATAAATTCAGCACTGATCACCATGAGAATCATTGCCATGATAACCACCCATTCAAGAACACTCAGTTTTAAGCAGCAGCATACCGCAATCACACCAGCACCGTTGAGAAACTGCAAAGTAATACTGCGATCATGCCGCAGGCCATGAAACAAGCCGCAAAAAGCATGAGTAAATTTATCCACGTATTTTTTTAGGAACGATTTCATCCAATATCACATCCTGTAAGTGAAACATTTCTTGTTCCTCTTGTTTCGTCATATGATCATAGCCGCAAAGATGCAGTAATCCATGAGTGAATAAAAAGCAGGCCTCACGGCGCATACTGTGACCATAGGCTGCGGCCTGATCCACAATGGCTTGTACATTGATAAAAATATCGCCTAATTCTTCCTTACCCTCGATCATCTCATAGTCGTCTGTACTATCACGGAGCGCAAACGAGATCACATCGGTCGGACGATCCGTCTGTCGATATTCCCGATTGATCATATGAATCTGATCGGCAGTAACGAAAATCACCGAAACACACAAGTGCGAATCCAATGATAAAACATGCTCACAGCGTTGGGCAATGGTCATAAAATCATTCTTATATCGCCGCCACTGTGGTTGTGAACTTTGATTGGTAATGCTGACTTCCATACGATATCACTTCTTTTCTTTTCCCTGTCTTGGGAATCCCCCTTATTTTACCATACTAACCTGGTTTTTGCCCAGTACAGCGACACTTTTGATTAGAAAAATTACGGTTTCTTTAAAATGGGTACACGGTGTAAGTTAAGCTGAAAACATAATTTCCGACAAAATGAATATACACACTGAAAAATTTCTGTTAAAATAAAGACGTCTTCTTTAGGAGGAAATAATATGTTATTGATTGCGACTGAATCTGCTATGGAAATTTCCATCCGCTGGGACTTCATCATCGGGGGACTGGCGCTCTTCTTATTCGGCATTGAATTCATGGGCGATGGTTTAAAAAGCGTTGCCGGCAGCAAACTGAGTGATTATATTGACAAATATACCAGTAAATCCTGGAAAGGTATTATTGTGGGTGCTGTCATTACGGTATTCATCCAGTCATCCTCTGCAACAAGTGCGATTGCGATCAGCTTCGTGCGGGC
>CAJUGR010000152.1 GCA_910586285.1 uncultured Erysipelotrichaceae bacterium | reverse complement strand
AAAAAGATCAGTTCGAAACGGTGGAAGTGAAAAATGATCTGATGAAATCATATGTAGAAATCAAGAAGGTTGATTACTACGATCATAACAAAACATTACCGTTTGCCGGATTTACAATGTACTCGGATGAAGCTTGCACAAAGGAAATTGAGACAGTAAAAACGGATAAAACCGGCATTGCTCATTTTGATCATATCAAGTTTGGCACTACTGTTTACATCAAGGAAACTTCAGCTCCGGCCGGATATGAATTATCGAATGAAGTTGTGAAAGTTACGATTGATGAGGATTGGATTAATGGAGATAAGGATGTTAGAGTGATCGTATATCCGGATCGGCCTTTACCAAGCGAGACAGTCAATACCGGCAGTAATGTAACCCCATGGACGTATTTGGGATTAATGGGTATTAGTGCATGTATCTTGATGATGTTGAAAAAGAAAAAGGAAGAAGCTGAATAAGTCTTTTGAATTTATCAAAACTTATCAGCTTTTTTTCGGAAAGGGAGTGATTTAAGTGTATAAGATAAGAAACCCCACTTAAGAGGTTTGATAAACAAAAAGACAGAAAGGATTGATGAAATGAAAAAAGTGAAGATTAAAAAAATAACTATGCTGTTTACTGGTTTATTAATGTGTATAGGAGTGGCAAATATCGTTAAAGCCAGCTCACCGACTGTAATAATGGATAATTTTGAAAACATTGAAATGGTCGGTAAATATCAGCTTGCATATGCCACAGGTGCTAATGTATATGGATGGTATAGTGATGAAACTAGCAGCAATAATATTTATGGTGAAAAAGCTAATCAGCCTGTAAGATTACCCGGTGATAATGGCGGACGTATAACTATTAAAGACTCTACCAGTACATATTATTTAGGCGGAGGAGGCAATAGTAGCGCATCTACATTAGCAAAGCCGTCAGATAATGCTAAAATTGCAAGAGTTTATTTAATGCAAATCGGATGTGTTGAAAAAGGCAGGGAGAATTTATTGACGGACTATCCGATGACATTAGTAGGTCCGAAAGGCGGTAGCATTAAAGCAAATTCTAACACTGTATATGTTTCTAATTACAGTTATAACGGAGTTGGAGTAACCATTACAGATGTTACTGATTTCGTCAAATCCCAAGGTTTTGGCACTTATCAAGGATGGGATATTCCATATCGCACAAGGGCAGCACAATACAAATTCGATGATTATGCCATGTGGCGATTGATTGCGGTGTGTGAGGATGATAATCTGCCTGTCAGAATGCTGCGTTTAAAAATGGGCAGTGATATGACAAGTCGAACTAGAGTAAGTGTAGATATTGAAGGGGATGGTGTTAGAGCCAAAAGCACCGGCAATGTAACTGGACAGTTAATCATTGCAGGTGGCGGCGGAGACACCGATGTGTGTAGAAATAGCGAAGACCAATGTATGTTATCTGGAGGCAAAGGCTCTCATTATACATTGAAACCCGCTCCCTCAGTACCTGCGTTTAGATTAAGCACGGGTACTAGCGGTAATATCAATCGTACATATAATTTCTTCGAAGGCATCGTATCTACTGATGGGATCCCTCGCAGTGATATTAAAGCACTCGGATATAGAAAATCAGATAATGTGCCGGTACACAATAATGACTTGACTTTGATGAACATTAATGGTGGGCAAAATCAATCTGCTAACGGACACAACGCATACTTTATCAATAATTCTTCGAAAATCACTCTTACTGGCGAAACAGTAGGGGTAAATGGTAATTTAGATATAATCGGTATAGTGGCTGATATTGACGCCGCAACTTATACGTCATCACTGTCTCATACCGGAAAGCTGTACCAAAATTCAGATATCACGATGAAAGCGCACATTGCAAACAATACGCAAGTGAATAAGTCAAATCTTGGCGTGACCGGCGGCTATGCTGAAATCAATGTTGATAGTAACATCACTTTAGACACATCAAAGATCACGGCAGTTTATACGCATAACGGCGTACAAACGACCTTGCCTAAAAGCATGATCACCGTCACCGGGAATAAGATAAAGGTTATTTTTGGTGCAAATGCGGCCGGGAAGTCAACCCGCGGTGATGCCTTGGATGTTACATTCCATGGCGCAACTAAAAAAGAGCAGTTGACTCTTAATAATCAAGTAACGATGTATGCGCCAAAATGGGTTGATGAAACCGGCGTTTCCCATGCTTTTGGCACATTGACAACAATGACCTCAGCCAAAGATTCGATGATGATTGCCTACAACAATCCGCCGGTGATCACTACAACAGACAAGGAGTTTTATGAAAACGAGTATACAACAGAACAATGGAAAACGCAGTATCGAATGAAAGATATCAGCGCAACGGATAAGGAAGACGGTAACATCACTTCTAAAATCAAAGTGGTCAGTGACAGTGTCAATCCGTCAAAGTATGGCCTGTATTTTGTAAAATACCAAGTAACGGATCGCTTTGGTAAGAGCGATACGAAAACAGCGACCGTAAATGTCAAATACAATCATCCGCCCATGATCACAGTACAGTCTAAGACCTTTTACGAAGATGAATTAACGTTGGAAGAATGGCAAACGGAAGTCATGAAAGAGGTATTCGCCGATGATCAGGAAGACGGTGATGTCACGGATAAGATCAAGGTGATCAAGGATAGTGTTGATCCAAGCACTCCCGGATGTTATGAGGTCACCTATGAGGTTACCGATTCCTTGGGAAAGACACGCCAAAAAACGATCGATGTTACAATCTTAGAGAACTGGCAGCCGGTATTACAGATATTTGCCGGTAATCATCGCTTTATTGAGGGGCAATACACCCAAGAAGAATGGGAGGGTGTAGTTCGCATGATCGGCGTGAGCGCTCATGACAGGGAAGATGCTGACCTTACTGATAAGATCACTGTGATCCATGATTCCACGAATCCTTTAAAGCAAGGTTTGTACAAAGTCACCTACAAGGTAACAGATCGCTGGGG
>CAJUGR010000151.1 GCA_910586285.1 uncultured Erysipelotrichaceae bacterium | reverse complement strand
GTGTAGTTAAGCGAAAGGTTGTCGGCATATGTTCATATAATGTAAAAAACTCATCCAGAATACGATGATTCAGCTTGATTACTTTCGTATCCAGTGCATCATGTTCATAACGATTGTCCTTATGATAACTGAAAGTGCGCATAAACTCAATCTGATCCTTGGCAAAATCATCGAAAGCACTCATTTCATGGACAAAATGCAGATGCTGACCATACGTAACATCTTGATGCTCATTGATGGCTTTGATAAACAGTGGTACGGATTTGATAATGTATTTCACTTCGTTTCCGACGCGAAAGGATACACAAAGACCGTTTGCTGAGTCATAATGAAGTCGTGACTCCAATGCATATTGTATATGAAGAATCTGAGTTGTTAATTGGCTGTCATAGTGCTTGCGCAGTTGTCTTAACAACCTATCACTGTGATGAAGCGATTTTTCATAATGCTGCGCTTCCCAATGTCGTGACGCGATTCTCAGCTGTGCCTCCATCATTTTGAATTGTGGATTTTCAAACGTCAGGAGGGGATAATCCTTTTTCTCCTGTATATATTCATGACATAGTCTGATATGAGGACAATCCCCGTAATCCTTCATCCAATGACAATCACAGTGCGCTTGAATCACCGCACCATCGCCGGCTAACGTCAGGGTGCATTGATGTACATCCTGATACAGGTTCCATTGCGCAAGCAGTTTTGTCGTGCCATCATCGTTCTCGGCGATTGACAAGGATTGTAGTGCATTTGCTTTGCGATATTCATCGCTCACATCACACAATAATTGTTCTCGCTGCTTATTCATAAGGGTATTCCTCCAGTTGCGTTAAAATGCGAAGCGCATCGGAATGATCATGATATATTTTCTTGCATTGGATCAGCACATGCAGTAAGGAGCGATGATCCTCCGGTGTACGCCACAGCCTTTTCCATAACACGAGCATATCTTCCGCTAAGGCAGCGGATGAATCCAGTTTGCTGCACAATTCCTTTTGGATGAAATTATATAACATACCCCGATCGTATGTATAAATGCATTCCCAATACGGCAAAAAGGTCTGGGAGTCCGGAAGCATCAATAATTCATGGATTAACAAATCACCGCAATCGGTTTGCGCCAAAACCGTTAATCGCTCCTGTTGTGACATTTGCGGCAATGCGTCGATCATCCACGTTCTCCCTATGGTTACCCACTGTTCCTGCATCGCTTCTTTCATACCTGTAAACAGCTTTGCTTTCGCAATCAAAGGATGATGAAGTACGATCGGATAACAGCGATCGCGTAACTCCGTATCATCAGCCAACACCGCAAATAAAAACAGTTGTAATTGCTCATCGGAAACATCTTGTCTTTCCGCTTTCATGCGTGTACAACAGCGCTTTAAGAATTCAATGCCTTCTGTGTATTGATGTTCCTGCTTGTAATGAGCAATCGCCCACTTGCGTAATCGCGGCTCATCGCTGTTCAATTCACAAAAAGCAATCAATTCCTTTTCTTGACTTGGATCTGTTACCATACGGTCAAAAACAGCATTGGCATAGATCGTATGATTCTCATAGCTATTTGCCATGATTCGTTTCGCAAGGTGTATCCTGCTTTCATCCTGATCAAAGTAGGCATCGACAAAAGAACGACAGAGCTTGGGATCATGGCACTTATCACAAAAAGTAAGATAGCATCCGTCTGCTTCATGCAGCTGCACCGGGGATAAAAACGATCGTAGTTCCCCTGCTTTGTGCAATGTCTCCTTGATCAAGTCATCAAAGCTGTAATAAAATGTCGATTGTTTTATCAAATATTCCACCAAGCGTAAATAAGCTGCTAAGCGTTCCTTTGCCGATTGCTTGATATCAAAAGATTGGTTAAGGTAGTGATGAATTGCTTCTGCGAATGCTTTGCCGTTATTGATACGGCCACTCTTGCTTAAATATGGAATCACCTGTTCCATCCATTCATCCTGTGATGATTTGATGGATTCTTGGTTTTCTTGATTGGCTTCATAAGCTGCGACTGCCGCTGCCATATGCCGACAGTGATGCCCCTGTATCGCAAACGCACAATCGCAATGCAGGGTTGAAGTTTCTGGGAATATTTCCACATGATATGGCTTGTTTTCCACCACCATAGCCCGATAGGATTGACCTCGCTCCTGCCAATGGGTAACGCGGCCTTCCCGATACAGCACCAGACCTTTATTCCAGATTTCTTCATCAAAACAGCCATTAAATGAACGACTCATAAGTAATTTCCTTCCCGAATTCCGATTGAATCAGCGATTTTCATATAAAAATTTTAACATATTTTCCATAGTTTTCCTACTGTCGTAATCCTTTCTTTCCATCGTTTTTGTATAAACTTTGCTTTTAATTTTAATGGTGTCTAGTGATTATAAAAAGCCCTATAAATATTGACACCATTACAGATGTCTTTGTTTCTTAGCGCAATTGTAATGTAAGAAAATAAAAAAATTAGGTTTACGTTTTCAATATATCAAATGACAACTTTGTTCATGTAACAACACTATAATTAAAAGCAACTTTGTATAAAAAAAACGGTCATTTTCATAACCGCTTTTTCATGGTATTAGGCGTTTACTGTAACATTCGCAGCTTGTTCACCGCGATCGCCTTCCACTACCTCGTAAGTTACGCTCTGTCCTTCTTCCAAGGTGCGGAAGCCATCACACTGAATAGCGCTGTAATGTACGAAAATGTCTTTTCCGTCTTCGCCGGTAATGAAACCGTATCCTTTGTCAGCATTAAACCATTTTACTTTTCCTGTACTCATTTTGAATACCTCCTATAAATGTTTAATAAGAAGCCTTCAATGTATAAAAAAATCACTTTTCTGGACTTCGATACATTGAACATCTAATTACAATTCCAGATCAGTGAAATCATAAATATTTGTTGCTTTTTATTACGGGTAAATACTAACACGAAAGCTACCTCGCGTCAAGCATTTCCGCAGAAAAAGCGCTCTGTTTCTATCGGCAAAGTAATGCAATTAAGTTTTTTGTG
>CAJUGR010000150.1 GCA_910586285.1 uncultured Erysipelotrichaceae bacterium | reverse complement strand
ACTTTTGTGCTTATGCACAATGGGATCGGCCGATCTTTACTTGTTTGTTGGTTGGTTTGGTTTTAGGCGATGTGCCGCAGGCATTGGTGCTGGGAGCGAATCTGGAGCTGCTTTATATGGGAACCATGTCCATTGGCGCAGCACTGCCGCCGGATATTTATACCGGAGGTATTCTTGGTGTAGCGTTTGCGATCGCTACGGGAACGGGGATTGAAGGAGCCGTTACGTTATGCTTGCCAATCGCTTCCCTGGCATTGGTTGTTAAACAATTCTTTTATACCTTCTTTAGAGGATATTGTACCCATAGAGCAGACTATTATGCAGCAATAGGAAACGCCGATGGTGTAGCGAAAATGCATATTCTATCCTTGCTGATGTGGATACCGATGGCTGTCTTGGTTGGGTTTGCATTCTATTCAGGATCAGCGACCGTACAGGCCATCTTAGATTCGATTCCTGAATTTATTATGAATGGTATCGCTGTTGCATCGGGTATGATTCCCGCGCTTGGTTTTGCCATGTTGGCAAAGCTTACCGTTACGCCGAAAACACTGCCGTTCCTGTTCTTAGGTTTTGCCTTTGTATCTTATTTGGCAGTCGATGTGACCGGTGTGGCGATTTTCGGGTTAATCATTGCCGTACTTGCCGTGTATTTCTCTAAAACAAAGCAAGAAACAGCAATCGCAGAAGTGGAGGATAACGATAATGAGTTCTAACGTAGTGGAAAAGAAAGTTACAAAATCCGATTTAAAACAGATATTTTGGAGATCCATACCATATAACGCTTCCTTTAATTATGAGCGCCAGTTAAACATCGGATGGGCTTATACGCTGGTTCCTATTTTAAAAAAGTTCTATGGTGATGATGAAGAAGAGATGAAGGAGGCCTTAACCAGACATCTTGAATATAATAACATCACTCCGTTTATTTCGACTTTCCTATTTGGCTTAATTGTCGCTATGGAAGAGAAAAATGCCAATTCTGAAGATTTTGATACAAAATCCATTTCTTCTACCAAAGCAGGTCTGATGGGCTCTTTATCCGCAATCGGCGATTCCATTTTCTTCGGTACCATTCGTGTCATTGCGGCGTCGGTTGGCTGCTCTTTAGCGCTGGAGGGGAATCCGCTGGGACCCATTTTGTATCTGTTAATCTTCAATATTCCTAATCTGATTGCCCGTTGGGTATTGGTTTAAAAGGGATATAGCCTAGGTGTTGAATTCTTGACGAACGTTGAAAAATCCGGCGCTATGGATCGCTTGTTCTTTGGTACATCCATTCTCGGTTTAATGGTGATCGGCGGTATGATCGGCTTGAATATTTCCGTACCGCTACAAGTAACGTTCTTTGATACCAATTTAATAGATGTGATTAACGGTATTGTTCCAAATTTACTGAACTTGCTATTCTTTGGCTTTATCTATTGGTTAGTTAAGAAAAATGTGAATGTTGTCTGGATTATGCTGGGGATCATTGTATTGGGAATCATGGGATCATTAGTAGGTATTTTATAGTATGAGAATCGCATTGATAAATGAAGATTCCCAAGCAGATAAGAATGGGCTGATATTAGAAGCATTAAATGAAGTTGCGGGGAAGTACGGTAATACCGTAGATAATTACGGTATGTATACCGAATCAGATTCGCATCTGATCAACTATACTCAAGTCGGTATTTTGGCCAGTGTGATTTTGGAAACAGGAATGGCCGACTTTGTGGTGACCGGCTGCGGTACGGGTCAAGGTGCTATGATATCATGCAATGCATTTAAAAACGTGGTCTGCGGCTATGCTTCCACCCCGCTGGATGCTTACTTGTTCTCACAGATCAATGCCGGAAATGCCATTTCCATTCCGTTTGCTCAGCAATTTGGCTGGGGCTCCGAAGTGAATCTTAGAATGCTGTTTGAGCACTTATTCTGCCAATCGTTTGGCGGAGGATATCCGAAACGTTTTGCGCAGGAAGAAAAAATATCGCGGGTAAAAATGTTTACCGACATCAAATATTGTTCACAAAAAGAAGTGCTGGATGCCCTTACTTCTTTACAACAAGCAGATTTAAAACAATTATTGGATTATACAGAATTTAAAGATCTTTTTAAGAAACATGCCAAGGAAGGCGAAGTAACCGCCTTTATCAAAACCTTACTGGCTTTATCGTAGCTCTCCCATCTAGGATAAGCGAGTCATTAAAAAAGGATATCTTCTTATTTCCGCAGTTACGTTATTGGAAATAAGATGAGGAAACAAAAAAAGACGCACCAAGAATCATAATAACATTGTGATAGGCAGCGGATGGTTGGAATATCCGCTGTCTTTTTCAGTATGAGATTGTGATGGTTTCTGCTGATTTTGGCATAAATCTGGCATGAAAACGATAAGCATCGTCATACGTATGTTCAAAAAAGATATGGGAAATCATGTGGTTAAAAATAATCCAGAAATAAGGCGCATTGTCCATTCCGGTATCGGATTTGGATTTTTTATAGTAAAGCGATCGGAAAACGGCTATAATAATGGATATAGGAAGTGATAATATGGATGAAATGAAAAACCAAGAAGCATTGATCGCGCGATTGAATGGTAATTCACAGTATCTGCAAAGTAATGATATGAAGGTCACAGAGTTGCGTAGAGGCTATGCACGCGTGGAAATGGTTATTGACCAACAAATATTAAATGTTCACGGATTTGTTCATGGTGGGGCACTGTTTTCCTTGGCGGATACAGCAGCCGGGGCCGCAAGCTTTGCGACCGGCAGGGATAGTGTAACCTTGAATGGTTCCATCAACTATATCAAACCCGGCAGAGGTGGAAAACTCATTGGTGTCGCTACTGAAATATCGGCAGGCAGAACTACCGGTGTATATGAGGTTTTCATCTATAATGATGATGCTGTTTTATTATCACGGGCTACTTTCACCATGTTTTTTCTGGATGGTGAACATATGAAATCACAGACGAAATATAGACGAAATTAACATTTGTGGGATATTACAAAGACATGGAAAGAAGAATACACCAAGCTGACCGCCGAGAGGAAAACGCTT
>CAJUGR010000149.1 GCA_910586285.1 uncultured Erysipelotrichaceae bacterium | reverse complement strand
GATCCAGTATATATATTTCATTTTCAGTAAGATAGACATGGCCTTTCTCTGCCCATGTTTGAATAAGTTGTGTTGCTTTCTTTTGTGCTTGCTCAAGGATAGATCCTTTCATTACTGTTAGGCTTTCGGATATCACCGAAACTGTATTATTGATCTTGCTTATAACTGTTTCGGGTTTGCTTGACAATGTAATCTTATTTTTATCGGGTGCATCATGGTATTTTTGTAGTTTGATCACTCTTTCGATGATCTCAGTGTCGCTATCCACAATCACATGAGCAAAGTCATATAATCCCATTTTCAAAAAACTGTACCGATCATCACTTTCGGCCAAATCATTAACAGTAACATCAAAAGACAATATCGGATAGGCTTGCTCTTTCAGTTTCTTTTTGGCATCGGCCAACAGATTTTCCGGTATGGTGTACCGCTCATCTTTCCAAATAACCCATATCGGATGCGCTTTATTCGCATAGGTGTTGTCCTCTACATAGTTTTTTCCGTTGTTGATTGCCGCAAAATTTACAAAGCTTCCGTCTTCATTTTGCTTACCATAAGCAGTAATTCGTGTTGCGAAATCCTTAGAGGTACCTTGCATGGTCATACTTTCCAAGTTAAGCTGAGGGGTGATATAGATTCCTTTATCTAAAACTTGATCAGGGTCTATAACAGTGATCTGCCTATCCAAGTTATTAATCTCATAGGTTACTTCAAATATTTCTTGGCATTTCATTAACACATCATAATTGGATGCATTTTCCATTTCTGGCGTTCTACGATAGCTTCGTATTCCTGTGTTCACGATCGTCCATCCACTTGGCTTAATCGCTCCCAGTATTTCGCCTAAAGTCTTTGTTTTTAATTCATCAACATCTTTTGTATTGAGATACGGCTCATTCTGAAACCAATCATCCATATCAAGGTCGCAAGTAACGGTGCAATTGCTTTTACGTTTATTGATGTCTTTAATCAAATAACGGTTTTCACTGTTTCTGATAGGCGCTTCATTGGAGACATATTGATACATTTCATCGTCAGTTGAAATATCAAAAGCGAGGGATTGTGTTCCGTCATAATTGTAAACAGTATGATAATTTTGACGGTTGGATATTGGTCTCCAACCGTCTTTTGTAAATATTTCAAGCATCTTGTTCCTCCTACACATATACAGGTGTGTATCTTAAAACAACTTTGGCATCAGTGTTGCTCATCTGTATGATTTGCGTTCCCGGTTTCAATCGTGGGAACATCTTGTCTTTCAGTGTGCAATCCGGATATTTATTGGGTTCAGTTTCCGTGTAAACTTTCTTCAGTTCTCCGTCTAAATATACGGTACGGTTTGCATATAGTCGACGTATGATGTGACCATCAATCGTAAAGGATTCTATGTTTTTCTTTGGGGTGATTTCAAGTAAACATTCCGTTTCCCAATTCCCTGCGATTTGAATGAAATTTTCTGCTTTCTTCAAAGTAGCTTTGCGTCTGCTTCCTTCTTGAATCACTGTAAGAGGCAACGTCAATCGATACCATCCTTGCCAATATTCATTAATTGGGTTGCTTATTTTAGATAAATAGCATCGATATCGATATCCATCCTCAATATCAATTAAGTTTTCTTCGTGACTCATAAGTTCCGCCATGAAATTCGAAATATCCAGTTTACTGCGAAATTCCGCGATAAGCTGCATATTTTTTGCCGCTATTGCCATCTTCCCCAAGATAGGGCGCAAGGAGCGCTCTGGTTGAAATACCTTGCGCTCCATTGCCAGTGGTTGATAAGTAAAAGAATTGATTCGCATATGGAACATATCCATCGGCTTATTATTAATTCTCATGTCATCACTCCTATCTTAACTGTGCCAGTTCGAGGTTCATCTCAGGCGCTAACCAGTGTGCTACCTCTGACCCATTTTCTAGCACCAATTTAATTTCATTTACCCCATCATGTAGCAACTGCATTGTTTTAGGGAACGCATTTACAATGCTCTGATTCTGCGTTAGTTTTGCGTTAGTCTCCAAAGGTACAGAAACACTGTTCACGGAGGCATTAACTTGTTTTTGCAGTTCTGTGTTTAACTGATCCGTTTCATTCAAGATGTCCTTCGTTGCCTTAGGCATAGCCAACTCATAACCTATGGCGATTCCCGGAGGCAACATTTTGCCGATCTTGTCTCGCAATAACCTTGATGGCGAATGAATATCAAAGAAATCCAACAAGCCATCTACGATCCCATCACAAAATCCGCCGATCTTATCCATAATCCAGTCTTTTACGCTAACAATGCCATCCCATAAACCTTTGACCAGGTTAACGCCAATATCAACAAGTTTCCCGGGTAGCTCAGACATCCATCTCACGATGTTATTAACCGTTTCAAGCGTCCAATTTTTAGCAGTGTTATAAGTGGTTGTTCCCCATTGACTCACTCTATCAATGGTGGCACTTAACCATTTCCAAACCTTACCCGGCAAGGATTGAAACCACTCGACTATATTGTTGATCGTTTTCCCGATCCAATCTTTTGCAGTATTGTAGGTATCTATGCCCCATGTCTTTACGTTCTCCCATGCTTCACATAGACACTCCCAAATCTTGCCCGGTAATTGTTTAAACCAATTGATCACACCATTTATAAAGTTCGGGATATCTACTGTGACAAAGTTGTATAGATCGATACCCCATTGCACAAAATGACCTATGATCTGACCGATTGCATAGCCGATGTTGTATGGCAGTTCATTAAACCACTGAATTACATTTTCTATCCATCCAGGAATTGTTTCAGTAAAGAACGATATTACTCCGTTCCACGCATCTTCAAACCATTTTCTGATATTTCCACATAGCTCCTTCATATCTTTTTTGAAATCATCCCATGCCTTAGGTATCGTTTCGGTGAAGAAAGTGACAATATCATCAACGATGCCGGAAAAGAACGCTACAAGACCATCCCATGTGTCATAACAGAACTGCCTAAACTCGTCAGAGGTATTCCATAAATAGATAAAGGCCGCCACCAAAGCAGCAATAACAGTTATCGTCATTCCTATGGGTCCACCCATAGCTGTCATAATGGCGCTGCCTAGCCC
>CAJUGR010000148.1 GCA_910586285.1 uncultured Erysipelotrichaceae bacterium | reverse complement strand
GTGATAGCATGCGGCGCTTAAATAAAGTTGTTAAGAAGGCATAAGCACATATGGAAAAGGCATAATGGAAGACTTAACAAAAGACAAACCGAAAGGTATGACAGATTGTTAGAAATAAATTTTCAATTATCTGTGCTATAATGGTTATAGAAATTGCTTTGTAGGAAAAGCAAAAGAGTTTGCAGGATGTTTGAAAATACCAAGCTTGTCTTTGTGACATTGACGGAACTCTCGTTGTCACGCATAAAACACTGTCAGAACGAGCAAAATGTGCGATGCAAAAATTGCGTGAGTACGGAATTCTTTTTGGAGTAGCTTCGGGAAGAAATATTGGAGATTTGCAGTATATCGTGAGAACGTGGGGAATCAAAGATATTGATGTTATTGTTGGAGAAATCAGAGGAAGATTTTTATAGAGAACCCAATGCTAAAATCATATTTCGTGCCGATGCGGCATATATACCTGCGGTAGAGGCAAGGGCGAAAGAATTTGAATCTCCTTATTACAAGGTTAATAAAACACGTTCCACGCTGATGGAATTTCAAAACCGTAACGCTTCGAAAGTGTATGCATTGGCACAGTTTTGTCAGTTGAATGGCTTTGGGTTGAAAAATGTGATAGCTTTTGATGATACTACCAATGACAATGAAATGCTTAAGGCGGTCGCCGCGGGGGTGTGCATGATAAATGGCTTGGATGATACCAAAGCAATGGCATATATTTTACTGTCAAACTGGTAGAAAGATGGATGGGGAGATTTCATTAAAAATGTCTTTTTTAAGGAAAATTCGTTATTTAAAAACGAGTGATGATGAATGCTTGGTTAATTGTAATGTCGTCATGATGCATTTCGCTTTGAATTTCTTGGAAACTATATTTAGTACAAATTCAAAATAAACGAAGAATCATGAAAAACCGTGGGTATCAATATCAACGGTTTTTTCTGTGGATGGGATACCATTTAGCATTTGTTATCTTCACTATTTAATTAATATAAGTACTTGACATTGCAAGGTACTGGATGTATCATAATAGCAAGAGGTGAAGCTGATGAATTCACAATTTAAAAAAGGAGTTCTGGAACTGATCGTCTTAATGGCTGTAAATAAAAAAGATATGTACGGATATGAATTGGTGAATGAAGTGAGTAAGGTTGTCAATGTTAATGAGGGAACCATTTATCCGCTGTTGAAGCGATTGACCAATGAGCATTGTTTTGAAACATATCTGGAGGAGTCCAACGAGGGACCGCCGCGAAAATATTATCGGCTGACCGAATCCGGGCGCAAAAAAAAGAAGCAGCTGTCGGAGGAATGGAAAACATTTCATGAACAAGTAAATGCATTTATTAAGGAGAGTGAACAAAATGAATAAAGAACAATTTGTAGAGTATATGAATAAGAAACTCGCCGTGATTAAAGAAGAAGAGCGCAAGGATATCATTGATGAATACTGTAATCACATTGATGAAAAAGTGGGGGAAGGGATGAGTGAAGAAGAAGTCATTGAAGGATTTGGTGATATTGATGAAATGATCAAGGAAATTCTCGATGCTTATAACATTGATCCGCGTCAAGCCGAGCGTCCCAATAATATTGATCGTAAAGTCAACGATTTCCTCGATGCATTGTTTGACGGTCTCCAACAACTTTTAAGTCGCGTTACAAGTATGGATATGGATAGTATCGTGAAATTGATTTTTGAAATTTTGGTGGTACTGATTATCTTGGGATTGATGCGAATTCCCTTTGAAATTGTGGAATCTATCGGTTCGGGCTTATTACGAAGTTTGTTTGGATATGGAATCGGCTCAACCTTTGCCTGGATTTGGCGCTGTTTGTGTTCCTTATTGTATATTGTGATGTTCCTTGTCGCCTTGATCAATGTGACCAGTCGTCGTTGGGCTCATTTTAAGGGCAGACAAGATACTCCGATTATGGATGATGTGAAAGAAAGCTTTAATTTCGATAAAGCAAAGGAAGCGGTACATCGCTTTACCAGCGGTACGGCCAATTCCTCATATGAATCACCGTATGATGAAGCACAGGATGTTACTCGTGATGAGAGTCGTTCCTATCACCAAAGTAACCAAATGTTCACGGATTCTGCCAAGTCAACGCAGTCCTCTTCTATTCTCACTGTATTTTTAAAATGTTGCGGTTTCTTGTGTATGCTGCCGTTTATTATGCTTATGATCGCCCTATGCTGCGGCTTAGGATTTCTGGTCGTCATGAGCATACAGGGAGTGACGATTGTCGGTTTCTATTTTCTGGTGATCGGTGCGATCATCGGATGCAGTGCAGTGATTTCGCTGATTGATCGCTATTTATGCAAAGGAGGACGATGATATGAAAAAGTTCTTTATAGAAATCGGTATTTCCATCGTAATGATTGCGATCGGGGCCAGTCTTTGTTTCTTTGAATTGACCGGCTATGATCATGTCTATCATGATGAAATGTTCGAGCAGAAGACGGTAATTATTGATATTGATAAGCATCACCCGTTACGATTGAAAGTGGATGATGATCTGACAATACAGTATGAATATGATGAATCAATGAAAAATCAAGTAGAGATTCGATATGATAGTCTTTTAAATTTTAAACAAAATGATCATACGATTAAAATCAAAGACAGTTCGTTGTCATTTCGCACATGGCGACAGTATTATGAAATGTTCTTTGACGGCTTGCGAGAACATAAGATCGTCACGTTTAACAGAATGTATGATGACGATGATTTTGAAGTTATCACAATCACTTGTTCAAAAGAAGCTAAGCAATGGATTGAAATTCGTCAATAGGTTTGTGATAGTATAAAGAGACGATCTTATTTGCTTTAGAAAATGAACTGATAGTGAAAAAGTTTTCAAAAATGTAAGAAAATGATTTGACATATCAATGGAAATGATGTATACTTGCGTCAAGATTTGAATAATCTTCTTAATCAAAGCAATAATGAATGTCAATGTTCTTTAACCTCCTTGTTTTACTTTCCAATAATATTCTTTGATTAAGCACAAACGAAAAAGACCGTTGATGAGAGGCGGTTTTTTTTATTCCAATTCTTTTAAAAGTCCGACATCAAGATGTGGAAAAAATTGCCTAAGGCTTTGTAAATTATTGGGAAACTGTGTATAATATATC
>CAJUGR010000147.1 GCA_910586285.1 uncultured Erysipelotrichaceae bacterium | reverse complement strand
AGACAGTCTTCACAATCTGCGGATAAAAATAAATCCACCGCAAACGCATCCAGATACGGTGATACGTTGAGTCCGCCGGTTAATGCTGCCCGTGTAATATCCAGATCATGGGCTGCGATCGAATGAAAGACACGCAGACTTGTATCGGCACTGTTGCGGCTCATGATGACCACTTCCACCAATCGCTCATCGGTAAGTCGATTCAATTCCAATAAGGCCTTGACCAATGGAAAACCGCTGCCCGGGTTTAAAACATCGTCCTCATGTGCGATCTGATACTTGGCATAGGCATCCAACCCCTCCTGTTCATAGATCTCATTTTCCTTTTGTAAATCAAACAGCGCTCGTGATGAAATCGCCACCACCAACGTATCTTTAAAGCTGACTGCCATAAATTTCCTCCCAAGAAAAAAAGGCACAGTTTCCTGTACCTAAAATACAAATCCGATGACGCGAATATCAATGATATCCGGTGTATAATCACTCATATGAGCAATGTTATCATGAATGGTACTCTGTAATTTTGCACAGGCTGCCTTGACATTAACATCATAATTCACTTTGACATTGACGGTGAGGATCAACTGATCATTTTGAATCTTACAGCCGATGGAATTCTTAAACGGATTAAACGGATCATCCAAGGTTAACCCTTCCGCTTCTTCCACCGCAATTTGAGCAATCGTTTTAAATACCGATTTGCTTAATGCGATCATTCCCAATTCATGCTTTTGACTTACTTCAATATACTCTTGTGCCATAATTTCACCTTCTTGGTATCATTATAACAGATTTCCTCCATAATTGCATTACTTAAACGTCACTTCAATCAAATATTTGTTTTCGGTGGCATCGCTGGCAATTTTCATCACTTTTTTTGCATTCGCTTCATTATCCTCGCTGTCGAATACGCTGATTTTACAAGTGCCTTCAGTGATTTCAATCGCACTCATAAATCCTGCTTTTTCCAATTCCTGTTTTAACGCTTCCGTATTGGCCTGATCGCCTTTCAGTGTATCAATGGTTTCCAGTGCTTCCTGCTTTTGTGCATCACTGGACTTTGAATCCGATACCACATCGGAATTCTTCTTTACCTCGCTTTCCTGCTTTGATGTAATTTCTTTCTGTAATTTCTCCGCATCATTGACTTGTTCCTCATTCTGCTTAGAATCGTCCAGTTCTTCCCCATCCTGCGTACTCATCACCGAAGTCGTATCATACGGTAATGTGACATAATAAACTGACAACATGAGAATCAGGGAAAACATCGTCAAAAAAGCGAGTGCCTGTCTGTTCATAAAAACGTCCTCCTTGCCTGTTATAAACTATGCGGGGAGGAGCGTATTTATTCATCCTATTGAAAGATCTGACTGACTTGTTTCATCCATTCTTCATAGTATCCCTTGCGATAATCCATAAAATCCTTATAGGATAACACACGCTGTTCCAAGCCTTCAATAAACGGTACAAAGGCTTGATTGAGGGCAATCATATGATCATCATAGATGATTTTGATCGTTCCGATTTCGATCAGTGATTCACTTAGCATTCGGGCACATTCCTGATGTAACAATTCCGCTTCCGCCAGCGGCAGCTTCAAAAAACGTGTATTCAGCCAGTAATGATCAACAAGATAGTTTTTAATCACACTCAAAAACAAACAGAAATCCTGCATATCATTGCCCGGTTCCACCGCAAATAACATTTTAAAGAATACAAACCAATCGTAATCCTCATTAATGATAGAGATCAGATAATGACCCAGCTGATCAATAAAGATATCTTTGGATGTAAACGAATCATCCAAATGAATTTCATTCTCAAAATCAATTTTCATCCGACTTAGTTTCTTGAACGTTTGAAACAAAGTCGCAATGCGATCATTGTTTCCCCCATCATAATGAATATCCTTGATAAAAATATAATGTCCTAAGACCGTAGAAGTATTTTTAATATTTAACGCAAAACCTAAAGATTCCATCATCTTCTGCGCAAAGAGATCATTGATTGCTTTGGTGATCTGTTTTTCAAAGCTGTCCTCACTCAAGCCGGAATTGCTCAACGACAAATCCTGCATTTGCTTGTAGACGATGCTGAGTTGGCGATCGGTAATCGTGAGGGTGGCATTGATACTGGCCAACAGATCCTTCATGAATTCATCATATACGTAGTAATTGGTGTTTTTATATACGAGTTTATGCTCGATATCACCCCAAAAGGAGTGAACCAGTGCTTTGATCTGCAATTCAAAGTTGACAAAACAACCGTCTTTCTCATACTGTCCGTCCATGCGATAAATCGCAAAGCCGTTTTTTTGAATCTGCGGCTGATGCGAGGCCACGTCCAAATGAAACATCGGAAACGCAGGGCATGTATAAGTGCCGTTTTCATCTTGTTGGTTCAACTTTTGACGCAGTACGCTTAATGCTTTATATTCTTCCTCAATAAAGCGACATTCAATCGTAACCCCGATCAAATCCGAAAGCTGATCCAGTATATCCTGCGCTTGATTACATTCCTTATAGAAACGATTGCGAATGATTTTTTCTCGTAGGCTCTCTTTGCTTTTTACCCGCGAATTCAAATCCAGCAAATATTCGCGATCATCTTGAAACAATGTTTGAATAATGTTGCGGATATCTTGTTCTGCCTCATGATAAAACGTATCGTTTTGTTCCAGCAGCAGCAATGTTTCATCGATCAAATCAAATACTTGTAAACGCATTTCATCGCTCCTTTCGTTGTTGAAAATAAGCTAAGGTTGCTTGACGATCATATGTCAGCTGTTGTTTTAAGCCGTCCAGATCGGTAAACTTGAATTCTTCACGCAAATAGTGCAAAAAGCGAAAGCGAGCCGGCTGATCGTAAAGATCGCCATGAAAACCCACCAGGTGCGCTTCGATCGTACACTGATTATGATCATCAATCGTAGGATTACAACCGACATTGATCATAGCCGGATACACTTTTTCCTTTACTTCGACTTCGCCCACGTATACCCCTTCTTTGGGGAGTACATATCGAGTATCACCACGCAGATTGGCAGTAGGAAAACCGATGCGCTGACCGTTTTTCAACCCATGCTCAATAATGCCGCTCATCTGATACGCACGGGTTAACAATTCCGCTGCTTTTTCCATATTTCCGCTGCGAATCAATGCTTCAATTCGCGTGGAAGAGATCTTTTCCTGTTCGTTGCTGATTTCATCGATCACAATCACCGAAAACTGTTGTTGCGCTCGCAGCGTTTCACTAT
>CAJUGR010000146.1 GCA_910586285.1 uncultured Erysipelotrichaceae bacterium | reverse complement strand
ATATAACACTTTGGTGATCTGTCCTAAAAAGTCGACATTCAAATATGTTTCCAGAATAGCAGTTCTTAAGTACATATAACCTTTAATATGAGCCGGAATTCCGATTTCATGAAGCAGTGAAGTGATTTCACTTTCCAATTCCAACTTTAACAAGCGTTCTTTTTCATCATCATTTAACGCCACCGCATCTGTCTGTTCATTGGGCTTCTTTGCCTCCTGAAGACCGTTAATGATATTGAGTTTCTCCACCAATTGTGATAAATGAAAGGGTTTCATCATTAGATAATCCACTTTGAAATTCTGGACTTGCGAAATGATTAATTCATTGATGAATGCTGTTGTGCAAATAATATGATTTGCACTGATTTGATTTTCCCTCAATTCTTTTAATACGCTGATCCCATCTTTCTTAGACATGATCAAATCGACTACCAAAATATCCACTTGTTTGCCATGCAATTCACGCAGTAACTGCTCTCCGTTACAGGCACTGCCGATGACATGATACACACTGTGTTTACGTAGCTCTTCTTTCATCGCATGAACCATATCTAAACTGTCATCAGCTATGTAAACCTTTAGATCCTCTTTCATAATTTAACCTTCCTCCTACGCAATTATTATAATGTTTTTTCTAGCGCATGGTGTCGTATCATGTCATTTTGTTGTTAAAGTTTGTAAAATCTTGGTTAAAAATAATAGAAAACGACTTTTTTGATTTTCTTACTCTTACAAAAAACATCGGAAAGTCGAAAAAAGTCGTTTTATAAATTATTGGTTCTGTTCTGCCTTTTCCAGCATCCATTCAATATAGACGCCATAACCACTTATAGGATCGGAAGTAATGACGTGTGTGATCGCCCCGATCAGCTTACCATCCTGTACAATCGGTGAGCCGCTCATCCCTTGAATAATGCCGTTGGTCTGTTCTAATAATTTCGGATCGTTGACCACAAATTCAATTCCCTTTACATCCATACTGTTTTGATGATGCAGTTTGGTAATCGTAATTTCATATGACTGAATTTGCGATCCGTTTAATACCGTATAGATCTGTGCGCTACCCTCATGCACTTCATCTTGGGTTGCCCATGGCATTAACTGCGGATGATCCTGAGCGATGTTGCTATACGTACCATAGATTCCCAAATTGCTGTTCTCTTTGATTTCACCGATCTTGGTCTCAAAGTCGATGTTGGCATGCTTTTCACCAGGTACTTGATCCTGGGCACGAGTAATCGATGTAACTTCAGCCGGATAGATATTTCCCTTATGCACATCGGCAATGGTCTTTAAATCACTGTCCATAATTTCATGACCGAGTGCTCCAAACGTATGGTTGCTTGGATCATAGAAAGTCAAAGTCCCTACGCCGGTAATATTGTCTTTAATATATAGACCGCTTTGAAACATCTGTTCGGAAGAACTGTATAGCGTTGTGAGATTCATACTGACTTCTGTGCCTTTACGGTTTAAGGTTAAAGGTACTTCATTGATCGGCTGTTGGAATTTAGATACTTCCTGATAAAGTTCTTTCATTGAAGTGATTGGTGTGCCATTGACTGCGATAATAATATCACCGATAGCAATGCCATGATCTTTGGGATCATAAAGTTCACCGTTTACTTTGATCGCATAGGTTCCGCTGACCATGACACCGTCATAAGCGACCTCAATACCGATACTGTCTCCACCCAGATATACTTCATCGGATGCTTTGACGGCAATCGGAAATAACAAGGACAGCACCACTCCTATTGCCGCAAATTTACGAAACATATTGTCACCTCCTGAGGATTAGTATACCCAATAGTGGTGATAAATAATTTCGGTAAATGTTACCTGTGACGGATAACAGAATAACCTGTGTTCTGTATATGCAAAATTTTTGAAATTTTCATTTGAAGATGATAGAAATTCATGTTAGAATACAGACAGTTAAACAATCAACGACACATGTGGCACAATCGTGCGTAAATCTGATTACGGTACGGATGTGAAGCAGGTGTCGTTTTTTGTGGTCGATTAGGAGGATTATTATGCAAGAAAGCCATTATTTAGGTAGCGTAAAGGTTACGAAGTTATTAAGGAAGTTTACCATTCCCTGTATTTTCTCACTCATTATTTCGTGTTTGTATAACATTGTAGATCAGATTTTTGTCGGTAATGGTGTTGGTTAATTGGGTAATGCCGCAACCGGTGTGATTTTCCCAATCACCGTTGTCGGTTGGGGTGCCTCATTGTTTTTTTGGTGATGGTGCGGCTGCTGCCTTGAGTGTATCATTGGGAAAAGATGACACAAAGGACATTCATCGCAGTGCCGGAAACAGTATGTTATTCTCTTTTGTTTCCGGCCTTGTCATTATTATCATTGCTTATTTGGGAAATAAAGATTTACTGCGGTTAATCGGAGCGACCGATGCCAATATGGACATGGCATTAGACTATGGTTTCATTATCTATGCGATGATGCCTTTGGCTATGGTACAAAATACCTTGGCATCAATTATTCGTGCTGACGGCAGCCCTCAATATGCAATGAAGGCCATGTTGGTAGGAGCGCTAATCAATATGATCGGAGATCCGATTGCGATCTTTGGTTTCAATTTAGGAATTAAAGGTGCTGCATATGCGACGATTATAGGCCAATTCATAAGCTTTCTTATCTTCATCAAGTATTTAACCAATCCCAAAACATTCCATTTAAAATCAAGTAGTTTTCAACCAGATGGGGTTTCATTAAAACGCATGATGTCGTTGGGAACCTCCAGTCTGTTCACCCAGTTATCCATTGTATTCATTACGATCATCAATAACTTTTTACTTGTGAAATACGGCTCACTTTCGCGGTATGGAGCCGATATTCCATTGGCTGCCTTTGTCGTGATAATGAAGTTGTTTCAAATTGTACTTAATATAGCGATTGGTATTGCGGTTGGAGCTCAACCGATTGTCGGATACAACTATGGTGCGAAAAAATATGATCGAGTAAAAGAATTATTAAAATGGATCATTATATGGACAGCCGTCATCAGTTTGATTGCGACCATTTTATTCGAAACAGCTCCGTTCTTCTTTATTCACTTATTTGGAACTGATAGTGATTTATATACCCGGTTTGCGTCGATGTGTCTGCGAATCTATTTATCACTGATTAGTGTCACCTGTTTACAAAAAGGATGTTCCGTCTTTCTTCAGTCCATCGGGCATGCTAAAACAGCGGCTCCCCTATCCTTATTAAGAGATGTCATTCTCATGATCTTTTCAATCCTTATTCCTATGGTTTGGGGTGTGACGGGCATTTTCTGGGCTGCACCGATCGCTGATATCATAGC
>CAJUGR010000145.1 GCA_910586285.1 uncultured Erysipelotrichaceae bacterium | reverse complement strand
GTTCCCGAAATGGTTTGATCCGCCTTTAAATGGATTGACGCAAAAGCATGAATCAATGAGTAAAGTAATCCGACAAACGCACCGATGATAATGCTGATCCAAGGGGCAGCACTACCTAAACTATCTTGCAAAAATATATTTGCGGTCGCACCGGCAAAGGCACCAACCAACATAATTCCTTCTAACGCAATGTTCACAACACCGCTGCGTTCCGAAAACAAGCCACCCAACGAGCAGATGATAATCGGCGTTGCCACACCGAGTGCCAACGGGGTCATTTGATATAACAAATCCATTATGATTCACCTCCGCTTTGATTCGGTTCGACCGTAACCGGCTGCTTTTTTTCCAAACGTCGCTTTGCCATCCAGCCCATAATCACCCGAATGCCATACTGCATTGCCACAAACAGCACGATCGAAGAAGAGATAATTTCACCGATTTCCTTTGGTACGCCTGATGCCTGTAACAACGGTTGAATCACCTTCAATAATCCAAACAACAAACCGGCCAACACGATACCGATCGCATTACATGCACCGGTAAGGGCAACGGCGATACCATCAAAGCCATAATTTTCAAAGGCAGTAAGAACACGCCCCATATTAAAGGTTCCCAGGGCTACAATCGCACCGGCCAAACCGGACAATGCACCGGCAATCATCATTGAAGAAACGATATTGCGATTTACTTTCATTCCCGCATACTGGGCCCCGTCTTTATTAAATCCGGTTGCTCGCAAGCTATATCCAAAGCTTGTTTTTTCAATGATAAACCAGTATGCAAACACCGCCAAGATCACAAAGAGAATTCCCCAATTCAAACGGGAATGATTGGTCAGTGAGGAAAGTAATTCCGAATTTAAAGATGCACTGGAATCAATGATCACCGTTTTCGAATCCGTTGAACCCGGCAGACCGCGCAATACCCAGTTGGAAAAATACATTCCGATATAATTCATCATAATACAAATTACAACTTCGTGGACATTAAAACGACTTTTTAATAATCCCGGCACAAAACCCCACAAGGCTCCTGCCAAAGCACCGACCGCAACACAGACAATCGCATGAATGATCGGTGGCAACGGTACCATGATCGCTACGAAAATCGAAGCCATCGCCCCCACCATCAACTGTCCTTCCGCACCGATGTTAAACAGACCAGTACGATAGGCAAAGCCGACCGATAAGCCGGTGAGAATAATCGGCATACTCGTTAACAGAAACTCACCGAAATATCGTAAATTCAGTCCGGAGCCGCTCATCATATCAATACCGATAATTCCCTTTAGCAAGGTGCTGAACAATGCAATCGGATTCTCGCCTGATAATACCAAAATCACAACACCAAGCAAGATACCACACAAAATGGCAATCAGCGAAATCTTTAACGCGTCTTTATTCTGAGTCATGATCGCTGACCTCCTTTCGTTTGGATCCGCTCATATACAAGCCGAGTTCTTTTTCATCGGTTTCCTCAGCCTTGAGTTCACCGGAGATCTGTCCGTCAAATAATACCGCAATCCGATCGGAAAGAGCCAAAATTTCATCCAATTCAAATGAAACCAACAAAATGGCTTTTCCTTTATCACGTTCTTCCACAATCCGTTTATGAATATATTCGATCGCGCCGACATCCAAGCCGCGCGTTGGTTGTACTACAATTAACAAATCCGGTGAACGATCAATTTCACGAGCGATAATCGCCTTCTGTTGGTTACCGCCTGACATACTGCGGGTCATCGTTTCACTACCGTTGCCGCTGCGCACATCAAACTCTTCAATCAACCGATTGGCATATTCATCAATTTCCTTTGGCTGTAAAACTCCTTTTTTCGCAAAAGGTAAACGCTGATACTGATGAATGATCAAGTTCTCCTTCAAGGCAAAATCCAAGATCAAACCATGCTTATGGCGATCTTCTGGTACATATCCCATACCAGAATCATAGCGCTCTTTGATGTTCTTATGGGTAATATCACGATCGCCGAGTTTCACTGTACCGGATTCCACCTTGTTCAAGCCGGTGATCCCGTAAACCAATTCTTCTTGACCGTTGCCATCAATGCCGGCAATACCCAAAATCTCTCCGGAACGTACTTGCAAGCTGACATCCTTGATGCCCAAAAGTCCTTTAGCATTTTTCACATTCATATGGGAGATATCCAAAACCACATCACCCGGTTGTGCCGGTTTCTTTTCCACATTGAAATTGACATTACGGCCGACCATCATATCCGCCATTTCTTGTTCACTGGTATTCTTCACATTCACGGTACCGATGTATTTTCCTCGCCGCAATACGCTACATTCATCCGCTACCTCTTTAATTTCCTTCAACTTATGCGTAATTAACAAAATGCTCTTACCTTCCTGAATCAGACTGCGCATAATGGCGATCAAATCTTCAATCTCCTGTGGTGTTAATACCGCCGTAGGTTCATCAAAAATCAGAATATCGGCGTTACGATACAACATCTTCAAGATCTCCACCCGCTGTTGCATACCGACTGTAATTTCACTGATCTTCGCATCCGGATCAATCTGTAAGCCATACTTCTTACTTAACTCCACAATTTGAGTCCGTGCTGTTTTCAGATCCACCATTCCGTTCTTGGTCGGTTCCATTCCTAAAATAATGTTTTCAGTCACGGTAAAGCATTCTACCAATTTGAAATGCTGGTGAACCATTCCAATTCCCAATTCGGTTGCGACATTCGGATCGGTGATGACCACTTCTTTGCCGTTAACCTTAATGCTTCCCTCGCTTGGCTGATACAAGCCAAACAAAATCGACATCAATGTGGATTTGCCTGCTCCGTTCTCACCAAGCAAAGCATGAATCGATCCCTTCTTTAATCGCACCGTAACATTGTCATTGGCACGAATTCCAGGAAAGTCCTTCGTGATATTCAGCATCTCTACTGCATATTCCATGGGCTGCCCTCCTCTTTCCTATGTAAGCAATATCTGATAATATTATAACATAGTACACATTCTTACAAAACAAAAAGATAAGCGTTTGCTTATCTTTTTGTATTCAAAATAATTGCTTATTTCGTTCCTACTTCACCGTTGTTTAAGGTCGGAGTCGCAGATACTTTCACTTTACCTTCTTTGATATCGTTCAGTGCAGTTTCGATTGCCTTCACAATATCTTCAGAAAGGTTCGGATTTTCTGCCGGAACACCAACACCGTCATTCGCTAAATCGAATGTCAATGTTTTTCCGCCTTCAAAGGAACCGTCTGCTACACTCTTCGCAACAGAATATGTAGATACATCTACTTTCTTTAATGCGGAAGTCAAGATAATGGATTTGGATCCATCGCCGTATTTTCCATCTTCATACTGATCACGGTCAACACCGATAACCCATGTTGCTTCACCAGCTTCTGCTTTTTCCATTGCGGTTTTGATGACACCGGCTCCGGTACCGCCTGCTGCATGATAAATGACTTTTGCGCCGGCAC
>CAJUGR010000144.1:2329-3562 GCA_910586285.1 uncultured Erysipelotrichaceae bacterium | reverse complement strand
TGCCTCAATAGCTCAGTCGGTAGAGCATCCGGCTGTTAACCGGCAGGTCACAAGTTCGAGTCTTGTTTGAGGCGCCATTTAGTGCATAAAGTTCTCAATCGAGGACTTTTTTCTTTATGTAAAGTCAAATTCTTCCGTTAAGGACAATGGTGTCAAAGTAAGAGTACAGATAACACCATTTTTTCATAAGGCTAATAACTGTGATTTGAAGAAAACAGAGAGTGCAAGCAGTGTCATAGAAAGGAACATTCAATGTGATTGATATAAATAATTATGCAATGTCATGAAAATATGTTGTGACTTTTGTACATATCAGGAATTGCATTCCGTATTTCTGCAAAGCAGAGGCGCCTTATGTGCTAAGCACCATTTATGAGATATATTACGCACAAAAAAACTCTCAATCGAGATTTTTTTCTTTAGGCGAAGATATATTTTCCATGATATGAATTGCCTCCGCTACATTAGCAACCAAATGATCACAATATTGTTGGATCTGTTTTGGCGAATGATGGAAGGTGAACGCAACATCCGCAGATTTTAACAGTGGCTCATCGTTATAAGAATCTCCAATTCCTCCTAAAAGCGAGTTTGGTAATTGATGCTTTAAGAAATCCATACCCGTCCCTTTAGAGCATCCTTCAGCGACAATATCCACATACTGAATGTTTTGAAATGCTCGTATTTCATTCGGTAACTGTTGATTTAATTGCTGACTGATTGATTGCGCTTGTTTTTCATTGTCACACATCATGGAGATGCCATGGATATGTGTGTCTTTTAATTCATCGGGAGAATAGATAATCTCTTGTTTTGCCGGCATTCCGTTAGCGCTGTAAAAGGAGTAAATTTTACTATCTGCCTGTACAACGATCGCACACTGATCTTGATAAAGATCTAGGATTTTCTGTAAAACATGATGTGTTAAGCATTTCTGAAACAGGATATTTCTTTCTTTATCTAAAATTATTGCCCCGCTGGTGATAATATAGAAATCATAAGAAATACGATCGGAAGTGGCATCCAAAATCGCATTGAGGGGTCTTCCGGTACACACCCCAAAAAGATTACCATCTTTTTGAAAGTTTTGAATCGCTTCTATATCACCGGGGAGAAAGGAACCGTTCTTGGCTCCCTGATATAATGTCCCATCAAAATCACTGGCAAGTATAATCATTTTTTTCATCAGCCTTTCTGTGGAATAAAGCATACTCATGCAACGTTGTTTCCGTT
>CAJUGR010000144.1:0-2229 GCA_910586285.1 uncultured Erysipelotrichaceae bacterium | reverse complement strand
AAAAGTGAAGATAATAAAAAGTGCGACAGGCACCAGAAATTGGGGATATATATACACCGAAGCCTTCGGGTGGGGGAAGTATGACTCCGGTGGTTGCCTGCCGCGAATATATTTTAATATGTTTGTCACAGGGTGTCAATAAAAATATACAAATTGAAAACAAAGTTTTACATTTATCCTGCTGTTGAGTCATGTAGCATTTGTATCATTTGAGTTAAGATTCTTGACAGTGAGATCTTTTGACGATCGGATAAGCGTGCGGTTAAGGTGATCAGTTGTGAGTTCAGCGGATCTTCACAATTAAAAAGATAGCTGTCCAAACGAATCTTTAATATTTTGCATACCTGTAAAAACGTATCGGCTTCCGGAATGGCCCGACCGACACACCAACGATTAACGGTGGCTCGCTCAATTCCCAACAAGGCAGCTAATTTTGCCTGCGTCATGTTATTTTTTGTCAGACCATCTTTAATGATGTTCTTAATTTCCACATTGTTCATTGATTTACCTCGTGTATATCATTGTACTATTTTGTGCATTTACGGATAAAGGCTATTGATATACGTAAGTGGTCTTATACTACACATTGTATTTCATAGAAAAGTGATTTCTTTTTTTCAATTTGAATGGATCGCTCAGATGATTTATTTATCGGAATGTGAGTTGTATCCGCATGGATAATCATGATATGATGGTAATAAGGAGTGATCAAAATGGCAGAAATGATTGAAGAATTGGCTGAATATTATGCCGTATTGGGTTATCCCATGTACAGTAAAGAAGAACTGGAAGCGATGAGTGAAATGGAAGTTCAGGCCTTATATGACATGACGTTTCCCGATCGCTGAGATCCGATAAAAAAAACTGTCAGTAAGGAATAAAACGTGATAAAATAGTCGCGGAGGGATTTATGAAGACAGAACGATGGAACAGCTTGGATGTTGACTTGGCGGCAGAGCGGCTGAAGCATGGCGCCGTGGTGGCATTTCCCACCGATACGGTATACGGTCTGGGTGTCTGTTATGATCAGGAAAAAGCATTGACAGCGCTAAAACAAGCAAAGGGACGACCGGAAAAAAAGCCGATTCCCCTGATGATCGCCAACTTATCTCAAGCACGGCAAGTCGCTGATGTAAGTGATCGGGCATGGCGGATCATGGAGAAATGGATGCCTGGTGCGCTGACGGTGGTTTTGCGTAAACGTCCTGAGGTTCCCGCCTATGTGACCAATGGTTTGGATACGATTGCGCTGCGTATGCCGGACGATAATTTTGTGCGCATATTGATTGAAAAATGCGGCAAACCGCTGTTGGTAAGCAGTGCGAATCGCTCCGGTGAAACACCCGGCCGAACCGGAGAAGCAGTGTTGGAACAATTGGACGGGGCGATTGATGCGATTGTGATGGGAACCGCCAAAGGAACGCTGGCCAGCACGATCGTTGATTGTTCCACAGCAGATTTGCGGGTGTTGCGTGAAGGACCGATCAATGAACAAACATTGCGCAAGTTGTGGGATGAGAACAGATAGAAAAGAGGAACGATGAATGAAAATCGGAATAGCCTGTGACCACGGAGCCGTGGAATTTAAAGAAATCATAAAAGCGATGCTGAGTGAACAAGGGCATGAAATTAATGATTACGGTACCAACAGCAGCGAATCTTGTGACTATCCGGATTTTGCCTATCAATGCGCACAATCCGTTGCTCAGGGCATCAATGAACGCGGTATCGTTTTGTGCGGATCGGGTATCGGCGTCAGTATTACTGCCAATAAAGTCAAAGGCATTCGCTGTGCATTATGCAGCGAAACTACAAGTGCCCGGTTGAGCCGTGAACACAATGACGCAAATATGTTGGCCATGGGACAGCGCCTTATCGGTGCGGAGGCGATGAAGGACATCGTTAACGTGTGGCTCAATACCCCGTTTTCCCAATCAAAACGCCATCAGCGACGAATCGAGAAAATCGCCGCCATCGAAGAATCATAACACGCATTCATAACGGATCAAAGTGCATTCGCAATGAATGCTTTTTATATGAGCTATCCATTTAAACAATTATTAATCCAGAATTTATATGAGATACGCTATAACTGAGCTTAGAATGCAACCATATTGCAAACATAAAAAATTATAAATTTTCAGCTAAAGATATAGTTGTTTTAGCTTTATAATTTTCCTGAAGTGAAAAGTTAAATTCCACTTCAAAAAGCACATAAAAATAAGTAGA
>CAJUGR010000143.1 GCA_910586285.1 uncultured Erysipelotrichaceae bacterium | reverse complement strand
GTGGTAGATACCGTATCAAAACCGGCTTTTTCCGCGGCGATACATTCCTCTAATGTAGAACAATCGGCCATGGCCAAACGTCCGGCATCATGAATGGCTTTTACCAAGTCTTCGATTTTTTCACCGTTAGGACGTGTCCGGTTTGTCGCATCCAATGCGATCATTTCACATTTTGTTTCTAACAGTTCATTAACTTCTTTCATTGTCGGCGTGATATAAATATCACTATCGGGATAATTACGTTTTACAATACCGATAATCGGCAAATCACAAACACTTTCAATTTCCAAAATATCCTCTTTGGATTGTGCCCGAATGCCTGACGCCCCACCTTCTTTGGCAGCGACCGCCATCCGTCCCATGATGAAGCTGGAATGTAGCGGCTCATCCGGCAGCGCCTGACAGGAAACCACCAGTTTTCCTTTAATTTTATCTAACATTGTCATAAATTCACTCCTCTCTGTGTCGGCAATGTTTCAACCTTTTTTGCTTGAATGTTTCATAGGAATCATTCCTATAATATCATTATACTTTGATTCTGTTTAAATTCAAGTTAATCGGTAAAATAAAGCGTGTTAATGCTTAAATAGCCCGCGTATATTCCTTCAGCCATTCACAAACTTCTTCATTTAAGTAAGGAGACAGCTTTTCATATACCTCTTGATGATACGCATTGAGCCATGCTTTTTCTTCATTACTTAACAAAGTAGGATCAATACCATCCAAATCAATCGGAGCGAAAGTAATCGTTTCAAATTCCATAAACTGACCGTATTCATTTTTTACCCCTTTGCGGCAAATCAGTTCGTTTTCTGTACGTATACCGTATTCCCCCTCCAGATAAATACCCGGTTCGATCGTGGTTACCATGCCTGCCTCTAAAACGGCAGTGTCAATACGCTCCGGAACTTGTTTCCAACGGAAACCGTTAGGGCCTTCATGAACATTCAAAACAAATCCAACGCCGTGTCCGGTACCGCATTGATAATCAATACCCTCACTCCACATCGGCTGACGTGCCAAGATATCCAAATTCATACCGCGGCATCCGTATAAGAACTTTGCTCGAGATAAATTCATCATACCGCGCAGTACATTGGTAAAATGACGGCGCTGACGTTCACTGATAGAGCCTAACACAAAGGTTCTGGTAATATCCGTCGTTCCTTCGAAATACTGACCGCCGCTGTCAACCAAAAGGAATCCTTCCGGCCGCAGCGTTGCCGCTGTTTTTTCATCTGCTTGGTAGTGCATCATCGCCGCGTTCTCATTATAGGCAGAGATCGTGCCAAAGCTACAATCGATCCAATGCTCCTGTTCCTGTCGGAATTCTGTTAATCGCTGTGCTGCACTCGCTTCCGTAATCGTCATTGTTTTGATGTTCTGTTTTAACCAATACATGAATTTGGTAACGGCCACACCGTCTTTGATATGAGCGATGCGATTATTCTGTAATTCCACATCATTTTTAATGGCCTTCCATAATTGACTGGGGTTTCTTTGATCATTGATTTTAACTCCACAGGGCAAAGATTGGGTGATTCGATAATTGACCGTACCTTTATCCATAAGAATATGTGCATGCTTATCCAACTGAGGAATCACATCATAGATGGCTTCATAATCGTTCACAGTAATGCCCTCTTTGGCAAAACGTTCACGCAGTTCCTCATTCAACTTATCTTGATCCATGAAGCATGTCACACGATCTGCTTCTACAATCAAATAGGCCAAAGCAACCGGAAAACCGGCGATGTCGTTACCGCGCATATTCAGATACCATGCAATATCATCCAACGAGGTCAAAATATGGACATCCAGTGTACGCTCACGCATCCATTCCCGCAAACGACCTAATTTTTCCCCTGTACTCACACCGCAATAGGCGATGTCCAAAGTAAAAGCCTGCTCTTTCGGCAGAGGCGGACGATCTTCCCAAATCAGACCGACTAAATCTTCATCACAATGAATCACGCCTTGTTTCGCTGCAATCTTTGCGTGCAGCGCTTCTGCCAATTTGGTATTAACGACCCGACCGTCAAAACCAAGCGCGTGTCCCTCTTCCAGATGATCCAAAATATAATCTGCCATCAGCGGTGTTTCTTCCATGCCCATTTTCATTAGCTGAATGCCGGTATCCTTTAATTCTCGCTCAGCCTGAATAAAATAGCGTCCGTCCGTCCACAATGCGGCTTCATTCTTGGCTACGACCAAGGTTCCGGCCGAACCGCTGAAATTACTCATCCACTCCCGTGCTTTGAAATGTTTTCCCACATATTCTGTTTCGTGGAAATCACTGGTGGGAATCATATAAACATCAATGCTGCGCTGACTCATTTCTTTACGCAGCGCCGCTAATCGTTGTGGTATTTGATTCATTCCTAATTCCTCCTTCATCTCCCCTATTGTAGCGCAAAAACGCTAAAAAAGCTACGAAAAACGATAGAGAATCAAATTCGTTAATGAAACAGTGACAAGAGGATGGGCGTTTTATTTTATGTGATTTTATTATGTGATTTTATAATGAAAAGAAGTCAATGAAAACGGATGTTTTTGACGGCTGATTTCTCTATATCGATCTATTCTTACCCTAAGACACGCTGATGCATTATCACAGGGTTACATACGCTATCTTCTCACAAGCGAACATTCAATGACTATTTAACCAATGTAAACAGACAAGCACAGAACATAACGGAACAGCTAAAGGCTGAAAATGCCTTAGAATGGACAGGAAGAATGATAATATAGAAGCGTAGGCAAAAGAGATTATAAAGGAGAAATTACTCAAATATAAACGATAAGCGTTGAGCTACTTCTCACCCTTTCATCAAGTTTTCACTGGGCCATTATATTAATCAAACTCTGCAATTATAATATAGCGATGGCAATATTACAATTTTCCTTAAAGTCCTTTCATCATGCGTGTAGACATTAAGCAAGTTTCTCCGCTGATGAAATGAATGATTTGATTTTTGGCAGCTGTGTCTTTTATATTATTTTTGTTTACCAGAAATGACCGATGGCAACGCACAAAGGTGTTGTCCAATGTATTGGTTAGTACTTTCAAGGTACTTGAATACGTATTATACTAATAATCTAAAGAATAAATGTCTGATCTTTCAGACTTGAAGGAAATAAAACATCTAATATAATTGAGAGAATATTAACTGTTATGGCAGTAAATAGATCTCCAGTTATACCCATACCGATATTTTGTGAAGAAGTATCTCGATTAATAATCAAACCATATATGCAAACTGCTGCCAGAATACCAAATCATCCGTATGCGGTACAGGCAAACCTTGTTACAGGTATTCCGACAAGTAGTAATAACAAATAAAGCATATTCCTCCTTTCGGAATTTACATTTGTACACTATATAATCATATGATATAATAATAGGGTCTTTTGATCAATGAATACAGTGCCAAAATGATGAATAAATGCGTATTTTAAGTTATAAAAAACACTTATTCATAGAATCATATGTTTTATGACTGTTTAAAAAAGTATTATTTTTTTGATATGATTGCAAATGTATTTATGAGGAAGGAGCATGAAAACGATGAAGCATTTCTTAAAAGGGGCAGCCGCAGTAGCAATAATAATATTTATCTTAATGTTAA
>CAJUGR010000142.1 GCA_910586285.1 uncultured Erysipelotrichaceae bacterium | reverse complement strand
ATGATTTTGTTTGCGATAAGATTACATGGATTCAAAAGCATCGTGAGGCGATGATGCAGCGAAGTCATCAGGTGATTCAATCCGATACGGAAATCATGCTGTTTGGCAAAACCTATCAAATAAAATATACCAAAGGCAGCTTTAATCATGTTTCCTACGCAAAGGATACGGTGCATGTGGTATTAAAACAGGGAGCCAATCAAGAGAAAGTCATTCAACAATTCTTGGATAAATTATGTCGTGATGTCTTTTCGGATATCGTTAAGATTACTTATCGAATGTTAGCGGATTATCGTTTGGAATACCCAACGATCAAAATCAGAATGATGAAAAGTCGTTGGGGCAGCTGCATTCCGGCTAAGCATCAGATTACGCTCAATAAGCGATTAATTCATTATCCGGTGGAATTTATCGAATATGTGATCTTGCATGAATTTGTACATTTCATTCAGCCCAATCATTCAAAAGCATTTTATCATATCATTGAGAATTATATGCCAGATTATCGTGAACGTATGGCATTGGCACGTTAGAAAGGAACGTGAAGTAACGCATGGACTACGAAACAGAAATATTTCGAACCTATCAAGTGAAACGGGATGCTTTAATCCCATATGGTTTTGTGAAGCAGGGGAATACTTTTAGTCTGTCAAAACCGATGAGTGATGCGAATCTGCGGATGGAAATTACCATTAATGAGGATGGCAAGGTGCGTGCGGTGATCATAGATAATGCTTTTGAAGAAGAATATACGCAATTTCGTATGGAACACACAGGCGGTGAATTTGTCAGTAAGATTAAAGAGGAATTCATTGCCGTACTTAGCGATGTGCGTACTCATTGTTTTACCAAGATATATTTCGTAAGCGATCAAGCGAACCGTTTAGCGCAACGGATCAAAACCAAATACGGTGATAAACCGGCGTTTTTATGGGAAAAGACTCCGGATTGTGCCGTATTTAAAAATCCCAGTAAAGAAAAGTGGTATGCCCTGGTGATGAATATTCCTGGAGTGAAAGTGCATTCCATGCAAGATCACATTGATATCTTGAATGTGAAATTACCACAGGATCAAATTGAAAATTTGTTGGAAAGAGACGGCTTTGTACCGGCTTATCATATGAATAAAAAGCACTGGATTACGATATTATTGGATGAATCATTAGATGATGACGAAATTATGACTTATATTGCGGAAAGTCATGGCGGTATTCGTCATCGCGATGAATGGATTGTTCCTGCCAATCCCAAATACTATGATGTGATCGGAGAATTTCAAAAAACCGATACGATTACTTGGAATCAAAATGCCCATATTCAGAACGGGAATACGGTCTATCTTTATTTCGGCTTGCCGTATTCTGCAATTCTTTATCAATGTATTGTTGTCGAAACCGATCTTCTTATTCCTGATGACAAAGGCAATATGAAAAAACACATGCGTATTCAGCGCATCAAAACATACGATAGCGATCAATATCCGCTATCTTTATTAAAACAATATGGGGTAAAGAGTGTTCGCGGGGCAAGAAGTATGCCCGAGCATTTAAGTCGTCTCATCAACCAAGTCCAATGATATACTTTGTGATCACAATGATCAGATGATTTTAGATCAAAATGATATATCCTTGTTTATATTCATATCTTATCAGCGATCATCTGCCTTTATTTGATTTATTTTTTATAATGTCATGTAAGATAGTAAACGCTAGTTCGATTATCATCGTAATAGTTTATAACGGATCACGATGCTACGATAAGTAGCGTAAAAGTATGGTCTGGATGCTTTTCTTATCGTGTGATTTGATGTAAGATGCGATGGAAAGGAGTGAGACAGAATAAAACTTCATGAAAAAATTCGTGAAATTCGTTCGCAATATGGATTATCTCAGGAACAGCTTGCGGATATGATTCACGTCTCAAGACAAGCTATAACGTAATGGGAAAGCGTTATCGGGGTGCCGGAGTTATCCAACTTGCAGGAATTAGCAAAAGTTTTTTCTGTGAGTGTAGATGATCTTTTAAATGATGAAGATCAATTTTCCGCATCGTTGCTTCCATTAAAGGATTTTCGGATCTTTCTCCATACTATTTGGTCAAAAAGGAGCATCGCAAACTTTTGGTTCATATAAAAAACTGGACGTTGGAAGTTATCCGAGTGCCGATAAACATCAACGAAAAGCATTTTCGCATTCAAGATAATGAATTCACGAATTGTGGCAGAGTGATGCTGAAAGAATAAAGGAAACAAAGAACAAACTCATATTGGAAGGGAACACAAAAAAACGGGCTTTATGCTCGTTTTTCGTATCTATGGAGGATGAAAGAATCCGTGTTGATTTACATCTCGCGGCCAATCACATGCGCTATGGCACGTCCTTTGCGAATGACCTCGGCAAAGCGTTCCGGCTTCAAAGATTGTGCGCCATCCGACCATGCACATTCGGGGTTATTATGGACTTCGATGATCAGACCATCGGCTCCGGCCGCAATCGCTGCCAAGGACATCGATTCAATTAACTTCCAGTCACCGGTCGCATGACTGGGATCGATGATAATCGGCAGATGGGTTTTTTCTTTAATGATCGGAACTACACTGAGATCCAACGTGTTTCGAGTGTATTTTTCAAAGGTTCGAATCCCGCGTTCACAGAAAATGACGTTCTGATTGCCTTCCGACATGATGTATTCGGCTGCCATGATCCATTCTTCTATCGTATTGGCCAAGCCGCGTTTTAACAGAACCGGCTTATCGATGCGGCCGACAGCCTTTAACAGATCAAAGTTTTGCATATTACGGGCACCGATCTGAATCAAATCGACATGTTCGACAAATTCATCCAGTTTATTGGCGCTCATCAGTTCCGAAACGATGGGTAAACCGGTTTTCTCGCGGGCATTAACCATGCAAGTAATCCCTTCTGTTCCCATACCTTGGAATGCGTAGGGGGAAGTACGCGGTTTATAAGCACCGCCTCTTAACATATCGCCGCCGGCTGCTTTGACATCTTGAGCGATTTCCATGATTTGCGTTTGTCCTTCTACCGAACAGGGCCCGCCGATCACAACAATTTTTTCATTGCCGCCGATTTTAATTCCCGCGACATCAATCACGCTGTCTTGGGGATGGAATAAACGATTGGCTTTCTTATAGGGCGCAGCGATTCGTGTGACATCCTCGACAAAAGGGTTGGCTTGAATCGTTTTTTCATCCAATCCGGCCGTATCTCCGACCAATCCGAATACGTTGTAATTGTCACCGTGAATCAGCGTAACCTGTAAACCGCGACTTTCGAAACTTTGAATCAGTTTGTCGATTTCCTGCTGAGGTGCTTGTTTTTTTAGTGTGATAATCATAGTTTTTCTCCTTCTCTGTTATTGTCCCAAATTCTCATATTCCTGTACGATTTGCTTTACGGCAGCGGTGATGTTGTGATTGTTCTCAATCGTTATATCCGCATAGCTTTTATACAAATGCTTTCGTTCTTGAAACAAGGAAGCAACGGCTTCTTTACTGGAGGATAACGGACGAGCATTTCCTACCAGTAGTAAATCCAGATCTCGTTGAATGTAAACAATCCATCCGTTTAATGCCAAACGCTCCATGTTTTGCGGGTTCTTGATGATGCCTCCGCCGGTAGCGATGATGAGATTTTGACGTTTTGCGATTTGGGCACATACGTCGCTTTCGATTTTGCGAAAGGCTGCTTCACCATCTTGATTGATAAGGGAAGGAATCGTTCG
>CAJUGR010000141.1 GCA_910586285.1 uncultured Erysipelotrichaceae bacterium | reverse complement strand
GACAGATCACTAGCAATCATCCTGGATACCGCCAATGCTTCCCGCATCGATGATGATCGTTGGCAGTTGGCTAAATACAAAGTGAAAATTGATCATCACATCTTTGTGGAACGCTATGGCGATTTAGAAATCATTGAGGATCGCAAAGGTGCCACCTGTGAAATCTTGGCCGCAGCACTGGAACAGCGTGGCGAAACCTTGTCAAAAACGTGTGCTGAATATCTTTACAGCGGTTTAATTGCGGATACCTTGCAGTTCTCTATCAATGCAACGACCCCGGAAATGCTGCGAACTGCGGCTTATTTGGTGGCGCAGGGTGTGGATGTGGCCAAAGTCAATGAGGCAAATTTCTCGAAAAGCTTTGCCGAATTTCAATTTGAAAATTATATTCGTGAACATTTTCAATGGAAAAGCAATTGTTTAGCTTATTGCAAAATCACCAAAGCGGAATATGAACAGTTTCATTTAACGTTTAACGAGGCAAAGGAAAAAGTATATGCTTTGGGTAAGGTGAATGAGTTCTGCGGCTGGGCGTTGTTTGTGGAAACAGAGCGCACGGCAAGCGGAGAATTGCTCTATAACGGTTCGTTGCGTTCCCGCAATATTGCCATTCATGATATTGCGGCACAATTTCACGGCGGCGGACATCGTTATGCTTGCGGTGTCAAAAATTTGAATGAGGAAACGGTTGACGAATTGTTAGAAACGTTGGCAAATCGTCTTGCGTGCAAAACCTCTCAATAAACAGAAATCAATGTTGCCCTTTGCTTATCGGCAGCATTGTTTTTTTCATCATTCAAGTATTCATTACCGAAAGCATCGGTGTATGTATGGTGACATTTTCGTGGGGTAATATAGTGGAAAGTGCGTTTGGTATGATATAATAACAAGAGAAAGTAGGTGAGTGGCTTGAGCGTGCATCTTCATGTTCGAAGCGCATATACATTATTGAATTCAACATTACGCGTACAAGATATTGTCACATTAGCTAAGCAAAACGGTTATCAATCGGTTGCCTTGTGCGATCGTCGGGTTATGCATGGTGCCATGGCTTTTTATCATGAAGCGAAAAAGCAGGGGATTCAACCGATTTTCGGGATGGAATGCGACTGTCTGTGGGAAGAAAGCGAGCTGCACTTCATAATGCTTGCCTGTGATGATATCGGTTATCAAAATTTATTGGCGCTTTCCACTCGCTATAACACTGAGCGTGAACCTCTCACCTTGGTGCAGTTACAGTCCTATAGTGAGCATTGTATCGTATTGAGTTCCGGGGATGCCTCAGCCTTGGAAGCGGCGGTCATCAAAGAGGATCAAGCCCAAATTCAGCATATTCTTACCATCTGTCGTGACAGCTTTGCGCAGTTTTATTGTGCGATTGCCTGTAACGATTCCGGATTGTTAAAAATTAAGAATTTGATCTTAAAGAAATGTGCTAAGGATTTACAGATTCCCACATGTGCATTGTCACGTATTTATTATGCGAATCGTGAGGATGAAGAAAGCTATAAGGTTCTCTGTGCGATTGATCAAGGAGTGGCGCTCAACGATAAGACGTTAAATTATACTCCACGACGCTATTTTCGTACTCAAGCAGAAATGGCGGAATTGTACGAAGAATCCGATTTGTTTGCGACAGAGGAAATTGCCAAAAAGTGTCAGGTAAACATGGCTTTTCCTTCGCTGCATCTGCCGCATTATGAAAATAAGCTTCATATATCCAGTGAAGAATATTTGCGCAAACTCTGTTATAAAGGACTGCAAAAGCGCATGAATTATCAGCCGATTCCGGCAGAATATAAAAAAAGATTGGATTATGAACTCAAAGTGATCATCTCCATGAACTATGCGGATTACTTTTTGATCGTTTATGATTTTATTCGCTATGCTCGCACCCAGGATATTTATGTCGGTCCTGGTCGAGGCAGTGCAGCCGGTTCTTTGGTTGCCTATTGTTTGGGGATTACTCATATCGATCCGATTCATTATCAATTATTGTTTGAGCGTTTTTTAAATCCGGAACGCATTTCTATGCCCGATATTGATACGGATTTTCCCGATAATCGAAGAGATGAAGTGATTTCCTATGTCAGAGAACGTTATGGAGAAGCCCACGTTGCCCATATCATTACCTTTAATACTTTGGGCGCAAAGCAGGTGTTGCGCGATATCGGTCGGGTGATGCGGCTCAATCAGCGTGATATTGATATGTTATGTAAACAGATTCCCAGAATGCCGAAAGTAACGTTACAGTATGCCTATGATCAAAATCCGAAGTTCAAACAGATGATCAATGCGTCCGCTCAGTTGCGTCAAGTATATGCGTTAGCTTGTAAACTGGAAGGATTGCCACGTCATGCATCGCTTCATGCGGGCGGTATTGTCTTTGCCCGTGAGGATATCACCACCGTCTGTCCTTTAATTGAGGTAGATGAAGGAATGTGTGCCACTCAATTTACGATGGAGTATCTGGAAGAACTCGGATTGATTAAGATGGATTTTCTCGGGTTGCGCAATCTGACGATTATCGACGATATTGTTCATGATATTAATCGTGATCGTAAGGAACCGCTGGAAATCATGAAAATACCACTGGATGATCGCAAGACTTATGATTTATTATGTCAGACGGATACGATCGGGATTTTTCAATTGGAATCCGAAGGCATCAAGAATTTGATTCGTCAGCTTCAACCGCGCGAATTTGAAGATATTGTTGCGACCATTGCGTTGTATCGTCCAGGGCCGATGGAAAATATCCCCGAATATCTCAAACGGCGCAAGCATCGTGAATTGGTTGATTACATTCATCCATCGTTAAAAAAAATTCTGGAACATACTTATGGCATCATGATCTATCAGGAGCAGATTATGCAGATTGCCCAAAAAATGGCTGGTTTTTCCTTAGCCAATGCCGATAACTTGCGTAAAGCGATCAGTAAAAAACACAGTAATGAAATTCGTCAAATGGAAGAAGCATTTATTAGCGGTTCGATCGCTCGAGGCTATTCAGAAGAATTGGCAAAGAAGGTGCATGCCTTGATCATGAAGTTTGCCAATTACGGCTTTAATCGTTCCCATTCTGTCGCTTATGCATTGGTTGCTTATCAGATGGCTTATTTAAAAGCCAATTGGCCGCTGTATTTTTTCTGTTCCTTATTAAACAGTGTCATTGGTAGCGAAACCAAAACAAGTGAATATATTTTTGAGGCAAGAAAACGGGGAATGAAGATTCTCCCTCCCTCTATCAACGCCTCAAAGGCGCGTTACATGATTGAAGAAAACGCATTGCGCTTTCCGTTAACGGCAATTAAAAATATCGGATCTGCGGTTTGTCAGGCAATTAATGAAGAACGAGTTAAGCATGGCGTCTTTATGGATTATTTTGACTTTATTGCCCGTATGATTACCAAAAAGGTCAATAAAAAGACCGTGGAAATATTGATCCAAGCGGGAGCACTTGATGAATTCTCATCGAATCGCGCTTCTTTGATTGCGACATTGGATGATGCATTTCGCTATGGTGAACTAGTAAAAATAGAGGATGAGAATCAAATTATGATTGATTTTGATCTTGTCAGTAAACCGGCAATGAGAATCATGAAGGAAAAACTATCGTGGCGATCGGAACAAGAGCGGGAAGTGATCGGGTTTTATCTTTCTGAGCATCCGATTGCCCGCTTACGAAACGAGGTAGATCGACAATTAGAGCCGCTCATTCATTTGATATCGAAACAGGGGTATGTGAAGTTTTTATGCATGGTAGAGCGAACCCGCG
>CAJUGR010000140.1 GCA_910586285.1 uncultured Erysipelotrichaceae bacterium | reverse complement strand
ATATTCATCAGTGAACGTGCGCATTTGATTATGCCGTATCATATTAAATTAGATCAGCTTCAGGAGGAAAAAGCCGGTCAGAATAAAATTGGTACGACCAAACGTGGGATTGGCCCGTGTTATGCGGATAAATATACAAGATGCGGTTTACGTGTTCATGATCTTAAGCATTTCAATGCTTTTAAAAAGCGTTTGGCTTATGCATTAGCACTTAAAAATGAACAGATCGTAAATATTTATCATAGCGAACCTTTTGACTATGATGAAATGGTGGCGCGCTTTGCGAACATCCGTGAACAACTGTTAGGGCGCATCATTGAATCGGTGAATGAAGTAAATCACGCCTTGGATGAAGATCAGATGGTTCTATTTGAAGGAGCGCAGGCAGCGATGTTGGATATTAACTATGGCACCTATCCATATGTCACTTCTTCTTCACCGACCTCGGCCGGTGTATGTGAAGGTGCAGGTGTCGCACCACAGCGCCTTGAACATATTATCGGTGTGGTTAAGGCATACAGTACTCGAGTAGGAGAAGGACCGTTCGTGACGGAATTAATGGATGAGATGGGCGAGTGGATACGTGTTCATGGCGGTGAATATGGCGCAACTACCGGTCGTCCGCGGCGCTGCGGCTGGTTGGATTTGAATGTGGTTAAGCATGCATGCATCTTAAACGGTTTAACTGATATTGTAATTACCAAAATAGATGTATTAAGCGGATTAAAAGAATTGAAAGTCTGTGTCGGTTATGATGTGAATGGGGAAGTTCTTGATTATATTCCTTCTGCCGTGGAGGATGTGGCAATCGCCAAACCGGTCTATCGCGTATTTGCAGGATGGAGTGAAGACATTACCACCTGTCATTCATGGGAGGAATTGCCGACACAATGTCGTGAATATCTCACATTCATTGAAGAATTTACGAAGACCAGAATCTCATTGATTTCGGTGGGACCGGATCGCATCAATAATATTATTCGTCATCAAATCATTTAAACATAACAAAAAAAGTGATCTCAAAAAAGATCATTTTTTTACTTTATGCTTGTATAGGACACGGGAAAAGTGTATACTTTCCATTGTTGTAATACAACTATTGTACCATTAATATGAACAAGGGAAGAATGAAGTGTTTAATATAACATATACGTTAATACAGAAAGGAAAGAATTGTTTTATGAGTGAAGCATATCAAAACAGTCAGGGGAATCCGCTTGGTTATGAGCCGATCGGCAAACTGTTACGGATGTTTGCATTACCTTCCGTAATTGCTATGTTGGTCAATGCCATATATAATATTGTCGATCAGATATTTATCGGCCAGGGGGTTGGTTATTTAGGAAATGCCGCTACGACAGTAGCCTTTCCCATTGTTTCCATTATCTTAGCCGTAGCGACACTGATTGGTGCCGGAGGAAGCGCTTATGCGGCCATTAAGTTGGGAGAAAAGCGTGATAAGGAAGCCCAACAAACATTGGGCAATGTTTTAACCTTATCTTTGATCGGCGGCGTTACCTTGTCCATATTTGGTCTGTTATTTTTAAAGCCGATTCTCATCTTGTTTGGTGCTACTGATGCCAATATGGAATATTCGATGCAATATGCATCCATTATCTTCATCGGCCTGCCGTTCAACGTGTTGGGAATCGCACTATCCAATATGGCAAGAACAGATGGCAGCCCTGCTTTATCAATGTATAGCATTGTCATCGGAGCCGTCTTAAACTGCGTATTGGATCCGCTTTACATATTTGTTTTTCATTGGGGTGTTGCTGGGGCAGCTATTGCGACGATTTCCTCACAAATTCTCTCTGCATTGGTGCTGTTAATCTATTTCTGGAAGTATGGAAAATCAATGCGTTTTCATAAAGCTGATATGAAATTACAGCCCCATATTGTGCAGCGAATCGTATCTTTAGGGATATCCAGCTGTATTACGCAATCTGCTCAGGCGATCATGCAGATTATTTTGAATAATTCACTGGTTCACTATGGCGATATGTGCAGTGTCACAGGGGATGTTGCATTAAGTGCCATGGGCATTGTATTAAAAATCAGTATGATCATTGTAGCGGTATGTATCGGGATCGGAGTCGGATCGCAACCAATCATGGGTTTTAATCGCGGAGCCAATCAGCCGAAGCGAATCAAACAAACTTTCATCATGGCTGTTTCCATCGCCACCTTGGTGGTTGTGATTGGATGGGCACTATGTGAAAGTATTCCCAATATTATATTAAAACTGTTTGGCGAATCGGATGGTAATTTCACTGATTTTGCGGTTAAATCGATGCGCATATATTTGTTTGGTATCTTTGCGTCAGGATTTCAAATTGTAACAACGAATTACTTTCAGGCGACTGGTCAGCCATTGAAAGCAAGCATCCTCTCCACATTGCGTCAATTAATTTTATTAATCCCGCTGATCATTGTATTGCCGATGTTTTTTGGCTTGGATGGCATCTTATATGCCGGACCGATTGCCGATATCTCCAGTGGTATCATCGTGTTATGTTTTGCGGTGTATGAGATCAAGAAACTGAACGTATGGATTCGGGATGGGGAACAAACAATTATCAAGCAAGAGCACGGGCAAGCCTAATCATTTATGCCCGTCTTTTTATTGAAATTTTAAACTTTCATTATCAAAAAGCGATTTTACTTTGTCACAAAATCAATATGTTGGTATCTAATAAGTGAAGGAGGAATGAAAATGGATGAAAATACAATCAAAAAGGCGATGAGTGGTGATACTCAAAGCCAAAGCGAAGTGCTGGAATCCGTAAGTGACATTGTCTTTAATCTTTCGCTACGGATGTTAGGAAATATTGAGGATGCGAAGGATGTCAGTCAGGAGATTTTTATACGAATCTTGGATAAGCTTTCAACCTTTCGTTTTGAGAGCGCCTTTTCCACTTGGGTTTATCGTTTGAGCGTTAATGTTTTACTGAGGGAGCGTAAGCAGCGTTCTCGTTATCAAGGGATCAGCTTTGATGTTTATGCGATGGATCTGGATAAGGCAAACTTTGATGTACCCTATGAAAGCGATCTAGAAGTGAAGGTGTTGGCGGAAGAGTTGAAGTATTCCTGCAGCAATGTGATGCTGCAATGCTTGGATGATCGCTCACGCTGCATTTATGTACTCGGTACGATGTTTCATATTGATGCCAATCAAGGAGCGCAAATCATGGGGATTTCTGCGGTAAACTATCGTCAAATTCTATCTCGTACCCGTAAGAAAGTTCATGAGTTTTTGGATAGTTATTGCATGGCTAGCGGACATTGTGATTGTATGCGTCGCATCGGGCATGCGATTCGGACTCATCGCTTACCGAGTGATCACTGCGATTATATGGCATTAAAGCCGATCGCAAAAGAACGCTTATGCCATTGTACAGAGGTCATGGAGAATTTTGAGACACAGAGTGATCTTTTTGCCACGCTTCCTTACTATGAAGGAAAAAGTGTACTGGAAGATGTCATACAAAAGGTAAAGGAGTGCTTTCAAGATGAACAAGCCTCTCATGTGTGATTTTCTTTGTCAGTCATAACAGAGTGATTCCTTTATCAATGAATCATGAGAAGCCATTGAATTGGCAAAGTATCGATTTGATTATTGGATTCATAAAGTCTCACAAACAACGCTAGTAAAATCCCTTCCATATGTGAGCCGATAAAACGGTTGAAGAAGGGATTTTTTCTATTGTAATGTTTTAGGAATAGGTGCCGTGTGAAACGGTTAGCATCCATGAATATACTATCGTTTCGTTTTGGATTACAAACGTTTTGTCACTATGCTTAAATATAAGAAGCAGGATAAATT
>CAJUGR010000139.1 GCA_910586285.1 uncultured Erysipelotrichaceae bacterium | reverse complement strand
GTGTGTGACTGCGGCTTTCTTGGCTGATCATGCCTATTGCGAATTGATTGCGGACGGTTTTCATGTAGATCCGTATGTGATTCAAGCCACATGGAAAATTCTCGGCGCAAAGCGAATCATTTTAATAACCGATGCGATGTTGGGCAAAGGGATGCCTGATGGAGATTATGTATTCGCCAATGCCGCGTGTCGCAAAAGCAGAAACACCGTTCAAGTAAAAGCCACCGGAAGAATTGCCGGAAGTGCGATCACCATGTTGGATGCTATTAAAAATATGCATAAATACTGTCACTGTCATCTTGAAGACTTGGTTCAAATGGCATGTGTGAATCCTTCCGTAATAGCCGGTGTAAACCAATCAAAAGGAACATTGGAGAAAGGCAAAGATGCGGATTTCATCTTGTTAGAGGATGACCTCTCCCTTATCAGTACTTATGTGATGGGCAAAGAAGTATATCATCATTAATATTCACAATTTGACTTCACATCCAGGAGGTGTCGGAAATGTATGAGCCCATGCAAATTCCTTATTTACTGAATTCACCGTTTCAAGAACAGATTCAATATCGTGAATACCATTTTCGGGAATTAAGCGACTGGTGTATGTGCATATGGGAAATGAAATCACAATCAGAATGTAAACAAGCCATAGATAATGAGATTTTACCGGATGCCTGTATTGACATTGTGATTGATTTTACTCACAATTTATATGCTTTTCCGGCTTCAGTAAAGAAACCGAGCATCTTACCCTTTCCGGAAAAGTGGATTATTTGGGAGTGCGAATGAAGCCGGGGGCCTTCTATGCGCTGTTTCATGTCAATGCGGATCAAGTAATGGATCATATGATTCCGTTTACAGAAATAGAAACCACTGTAAATCCTGATTTGTTTTTTCATTGTGAGGAAAGTAAACGGATCGAGTTATTTAGACATTATCTCGGAACAAAATGTGCCCGATCGCTCGATCATCCTATGATCCGGATTGTGGATCGGCTGTATCATCAACCCAGTGATCAAACGGTGAGTGCCATAGCGGCAGATCTTGGTTATAATCAACGCCAGCTGATTCGTATCTTTAAACGATGGTACGGTATTTCTCCAAAGGTATTATTAAATATCTTAAGGCTGCATCTCAGTTTAAAAATGATGTTGGAAGATTACAAAAAGCTTTGTGATATTGCGGTATATTGCGGTTTTTATGACCAATCACACTTTATTAAAGAAATGAAACGCTATATCGGTATCTCGCCCCTGCAGCTATTGGATCATCAATGACTTAATGTCCTTTTTTTACAATACAAAAACTTTATCTTTCATTATAATCGTTATCGGAGGTAAAGATTATGTATCAAACAATAACAACCAATGTAATGGTAAACAATGTAAAAGAGACGATTGATTTTTATCACGATGTACTGGGATTTGAGGTGATTTTAACCGTTCCCGGAACCAATGAAGAGTTTCAATTTGCGATCATTCAAAAAGACAGTATTTCATTGATGTTGCAATCAAAGAAAACTTTAATTGAAGAATATGAGAGCTTGGCGACCGATACCATCAAGCCTTCCTTTACGCTGTATATTACGGTCGATGATGTGGAAAAGCAATATGAAGAATTGCGAAACAAGGCAGCATTAGCGAAAGAACTTCATAAAACTTTCTATGGGAAACCAGAATTTGCGATCTTTGATAACAACGGGAATATTTTAACGATATCCTGTTAGTATGACAGATAGAGAGAGGATGATAAAATGAAAACGACAAAGGAATATAAGGATTATATTTTGGAACAACTCGCTCTCTTAGATAACATTACCTGTCGATCAATGATGGGAGAATATTTATTATATTATGATGGAATCTTATTTGGCGGTTTATATGAAAATCGCCTGTTGGTAAAGATTGTTGCGCATAATAAAAAATATCAGATGTCGGAAGCGATTCCCTATCCCGGCGCAAAAGCGATGTATTTGGTTGAGGACGTTGATCACCGTGATTTACTGGCGGAAATCGTGACTGAAACTTGTAAGGATTTGCCATTAAAGAAATAAGCTTATCGGTAGCGAATATGATATTAAAATTGCTTAAAAATAAGCATCCGTAACGGATGCTCAGAATGTTAATGAAACGGTATTCAGATATCGTTTTCTTTTTCTTTCAGTATGCTTTTATCTTTTGATTTTCACTTCTTTGTGTTTATATCGATTGATGTGAAAAACTGTCTGATGATTTAGAATCTTTCTGAGAAACCATAAGATGTTAACCCTTTTTCACTTTATGCCAAACATTCTGTAATGAAGTATACAGATGATAAGACAGTGGCCTTACATAATAATAAAAATCACCTACCAACTCTACCACATTACCGGTAAAGCCTTTTTTAAATTCATACACACCATAATCTTCTGCCGATTTTTCAAATATACCGCTGATGCCATAGAAATTATATCGTTCATAGCCGTGCGCCAGTGCATAACGAATGATATACCATTGTATCGCATAAGGAGCGTTGAATTTCAGATGCTTATCATATGCACCGCTGTATAAATACAGTATTTCTTTTCCATGCAGGATAAAGGTAGCGGTCGCCAGCGTTACCACATCGCCTTCCTCTGCCCGCAGCTTTTTGGCTTCTTCGCGCTTCTTCTCGATCAAAGCCAATTCTTCCAATATGACTTTCTTCCGCTTATTAAACTTTTTACTGTTCGCAATTTCTGCCAATTTCTCTTCCGTCTCTTGTAATTGTGCTTTTGCCTGTGCTTCGTCTTTATTTAGAATTTGTTCATAGTCATCCAAGTCTAATTGAGCATGAAGCGCAAGCATTTTTCCTTCTTCTTGAAAACAATGAAATAAGCCTTCATAATAATGATAACTGTGATCCGAGAAATCACGACGTGCGGCCGTATGTTCCATGATTTCTTTGAATGCCGGCAAATCTTCCTTTGTGAATTCTTTGATTTTTATTCCCATCTTACGTGTTTTATTAATACTCCAACGCGTTTGATGATCAAACTCCTTTAACAATGTATCTTCATCTTTTCCTTTTAAATCCAAAACAAACATCCAATTTGGCTCTCTTGAATTATCATTTCCACGTAAATAGCCGCTATGATGATATCCTAATTGCTTCAGATGTTCAACGATGTCTTCATTATTAAAGCCATTCTCCACAACAGCACCATTCATATCTCGCTGTAAGCGGGAAAGATAGGGATCCATTTTAAAATACATACAGCGATGCTTTTTTAGGTAGACAAGTAGCTGATCATGAAAATAATCTAATAACGCAAAATTATGATAATCGATCAAGAAGCCGCGTAGTGCCTGTACATAAGTCAAGCCAAGAAAGACTTCGCGGAAAGAAAGCATGGCGGCACACAGTATTTCATCTTCTTCAAAAACAGCGACATACTCACTTTGCCAGCCGTTCCACTCACGTAAATGTGCCATATTTACCGATTGCCAAAAATTAGCATTCGGATGATTGATTGAATATTCTTCAAATTCATTTTCGCTGATTGTCTTAAATTCCATCATGCATCCTCCTGATCATACACAAAATCTTATATATTATATCATGGATTGTTTTCTTTGTCGCTATCGCCAAAATCGGTTAAATTTATCGGCAGCGTGATCAAAAACAGATGATTTGTGAGTCAATTCATACGATGAAAACTTTGCTCATAGAAAATGAAGACAAGGATCTTAATTCATTATCATATGATCGGTTGAAGATAGCGGGTAAAGAAGAGCGTATAAGTAAAGAGAGTCAATAAAGCGCATAATAAAAGCTGTTCATAATAATAGGCTATTTATAAAAAAATCTCACCGCAGTGAGATGATTCTTTATATGGTGGACCGTAGCGGGATCGAACCGCTGACCCCCTGCGTGCAAA
>CAJUGR010000138.1 GCA_910586285.1 uncultured Erysipelotrichaceae bacterium | reverse complement strand
GTTTATGCCCTTCGATCAGACTCTGTCAGATAAATGTATAAGGGTAATCATATAAGAGTTGAGGGTTTAAGGTCAAACAACCTATTTACTTTGTATGAACTTAGGATCGCTTTGATATCGAAGGGCATAAATAAGGTTAACCGGACATAAATGAAACGTGTTCCGCAATAATCTCATAATTGTAATACGTCTGGGATTCTTTCTCTACGCTGTAAGTTTGAATACGGCCTTTAATCCCTAGCATATCACCGATTTGACATACATCGCTTGCGGTTTCGGCAATGCCTTTCCATAAGGTGACCGAAACCTTGTCACTGTCATAGATGCCGCTGCTGTTTTTAAATGGTCGTGTAATTTCCAGCAAGATATTGGCATACTTGATTCCGGTTGCCGTTTCGCGCATCTTGGGAAGTTCTATCACTCTTCCCGTCAGAACAACACTGTTAATCATCGTTTCCCTCCTTCCCCGCATCTCATGGAAGATATCCGAAGTCTATCTTTGATGTGCAGGCATATTATCCTAAATTTCTACAAGGTTCGCAAACCGGTTTATTTGTGATAATCGCATTTTTTATGTACAAAAAAAGTGTAACCTGTACACTTTTTTGTTCATTATCACAAATTTGCTATGATGACTTTTTCGGCAATAGTCGCACAATTGAGCGATGTTGATCGTTGACATATGCTGCAGCATGAGCAACATCAACGGCTTGTAAATAATACAAATGATCCAGTGTTTTAAAATAATCTACACCGAGAAAGCGACTACGCACAAATGAGATCGCAATATCGTCAAAGCTATTCATAGCACGGATGCTTTGGGCATAATAACGCTTTTTTAATTGTGCCAACAAATGATCGCTGATTTCACCTTTTCTCACCTGTTTCATACATTGGGCACATAAAGCTATAAATTCTTCCTGCTTTTTTGTCTCGCTGTAAAACAGAATTGAACCGGCATCTTTTCCGATATCAACATCACAACCGCAATAGTCATTGATAATACCTTCATCAAGCCAATTCTGATATTGTGGGTTGAGTGAAGAAAAATAAGCATCTAAGAGGAAACGTATCCCCCATTCACAACGTAACCGCTCATAGGGTTCTTCGATGCCGCAGAGTTTATACGCTACACATAATTTCGGGTTACTGACATCCATTGTAAATTCATAATCAGAACGAGCAACCTGTGCTGGTTCCGTTTCTTCACAAGAGCGGATCAATAAAGGCGCAGAGAACTGCTTCTTTGCCTGATTTTGACGAATGATCTCCAATAATTCTTGGGAATCATGACCGCTGACACAAATTAAGATCATCCGTGAGGGATGATAATTCCACTCATAACAGCGATATAGATGTTCCAAAGTGGTTGCTGAAACACTTTCATCATCACCACCGATATCATAGCGAAGCGCATGTTTTTGATAAAGGGATGCATACGTCTCCATCAGCAATCGCTGATCACTCATTTCCTGGTACATATGAAGTTCTGATATAATAATGCCTTTTTCTTTTTCTACCGAAGCTTCATCAATATCCAACTCCTGTACAAAATCAAGCAACAAGTTTAACGGCTCTTTCGGATCGCCGCTGGTGGACGCATAATAAGCTGTTTCCTGATAACTGGTGAAGGCATTGACATTTGCCCCCATCGCAGAAAAGCGATTCATGACATCTTCCCCATGCATCGCAAACATCTTATGTTCCAAAAAATGAGCGATACCGCGCGGATGATGAATGATATTCCCCTGCTCATCCTGTTGAACCAGATTCTGGGCTCCAAAAGGCGTGACCATCATAAACAGACTTTTTTCATAGCTTTCCTTATGCCAAAGAATCACCTCTAAGCCATTATCCAGTATCTCTTGGTCATAAACTTCCCGATAGCGTTCATTAATAATGTGCTTCATGATGCTTCCCCTTCTTTACATACCACAAAACTCATCAGCCGAGTACATTTTTGAAATGCCTGCATCACATCTTCTCTTGTCACCTTTTCCATTCGTGCAATACGATCTTCCACGCTGAGTTGTTGCTGCAAAACGCAGTTTTGATATTGTTGGGCAATGATAGAATTCATCGCATCCTTGGAAGCCTTTAGCGAATGAATCATCATGGTTTTACTCACCTCCAACAGGTGATCATCGAAATCACCGTGCGCGATTCTTTGAAATTGGGTTTGCGTTAAGCGAATTGTTTCTTCAATATGCTCCTGCTCCACACCGGTAGTAACACCAAGAGCCCCGTCATAAGAAATCAAACCCGCATAAATGGAATAACATAAGCTGCGCTTTTCTCTGATTTCCTGAAACAGTAAGGAAGTCGGATACTGACCAAACATTGCGGTACCCATTCGCAATGCGTAATATGATGATTCACAAATATCCGTATTGGTTTGCCATAACATAAAGATGCTGCATTGGTGAATCTTACGATACTCTTTGACTAACGGCTGTGAGACGCTGCACTTCACAGTATAATGCGTTTGTAAATTTGTTGATCGTGCATCAAAGGGCAAATACTTTTGTACCATTGCCGCAAATTCTGCTTCCGCAAAAGCACCGCAGCCGATGATATCAATTCGTTCCTCATATAACAAGCGGTGATGTGCCTTGCGAATATCCGTTAATGAAATGGATTCCAGTCGCTCCCACTCACCAAGTGCCGAAATGGACATCGGCGTTCCTTTTCCGGCAATCTGTAAACCACGAGAGACTGCATATTGTGAAGGATCATCGCGAAGGCGCTCCAGCTTTGCCTTTAACACCATTTTGGCTTCCGCCAATGTTTCTTCATTTAACAGCGGATGATACAATACTTGATGCAAAAAAGCGAAAGCATTTGGCATTAAATCTTCCTCTAAAACATAACGGGGATCAATCATACGCATCCGAATATCCAATACTTGCGCCTTGCCATATCCGACAGTCTGGGCTGACAATGTTGCCCCATATAAAAAATCCTGTTGATCACTCATCGCTTTTTTACTCGGATATGCTTCACAGCGATCCGTCATCATCATTGCCAACAAACTGCGCACCGATGCATCTTCTCTTGTTAACGGTGCCATAAAACGAAGGCTGATGCCGACATCTTTAAATTTGGCAGTATTGTGAATGTGCAAAAAAACACCGCTTGTCGCTTCCATCATATCGCCTCTTTCCTAGTTAGTATGAAATAACAATGGTATTATATACGAAATGATCCCAAAGAACCAGAAAATCATCCCTTCCGAATCAACAAAGCATGATAAAAAAAGGGACACGTCACATGTCCCTTATTCATTAACGTTTTCCGGAATCGTAGATTTCACCGCTTGCCTTCGGTCCTACCGATTTACGAGCAAAGAGAATCAATGCGATAATCGTCAATAAATACGGAATTGCATAGAATAACTCACTGGGGAAGTCGCCGATGATCGGAATTTGCGAACTGAACAATGATAAAACTTGGGAAAAGCCGAAAAACAGACCGGCGCCCAAACATCCGAACGGTTTCCATTTACCGAAGATTAGACAAGCCATCGCGATAAAGCCGACGCCGTGGATCGCAAAAACAGTAAATTGAATTTCCATGCTCAAAACCATAATCGCACCAGCCAATCCGCCTAAGAAACCACTGGTCAATACGCCGATGTAGCGCATTCTGATGACATCAATACCCATACTGGCACTCGCTTGCGGATATTCACCGCAAGAGCGCAAATGCAGACCGAATTTAGTCTTAAACACGACAAACCACGTTACAACCACAAGCAGTAAACCGATATAGAATGTGGGATATACATTAGTGAAAAACAGTTTACCGATCACCGGTATATCACAAAACAACGGTACGTTGATGCGAGAGAAACTTGATGTGAAGTTCGGGGAACGCTGCGCCTGAAAAATAATCTGGCATAAATACACTGTTAATCCGGTACTTAACATATTTAATGCGGTTCCCGAAATGGTTTGATCCGCCTTTAAATGGATTGACGCAAAAGCATGAATCA
>CAJUGR010000137.1 GCA_910586285.1 uncultured Erysipelotrichaceae bacterium | reverse complement strand
CGTGATGTGGATTTGGTGATGCGATCACTATCCGGATTAAGCTGAAAGAAAAATTAATGGCTTGCGTTGATGAAAGGTGATAATTCCTGTCGATCCTATTCTACTTTGCGTATAACAAATCGAAAATAAGATACGAATTCAAATTGATTTATCTGAACAACTGTTATAAAATGAGATTAACCAATCGGTGAGGGAATCAAAATCAAACTTCTTTCGACACAATAATTGATAAAGTTCTGAAATCAGGAGCAGATTTCAAGAGAACCGGCTTACCGCTCACCAAAGGAGGCGCTATGGCAACATATGTTATTTCCGATTTGCACGGGAATTATGAGGGTTATCGAAAGATTCTTGAAAAGATCAACTTCCATGAAAAAGATGCATTGTATGTTAACGGTGATGTAGTAGATCGCGGTAGCGGATCCATCAAAATACTGGAACATATGATGATGCAGCCAAATATTTATCCGATATTAGGCAATCATGAATACATAGCTTGCCAATGTTTGGCATTTTTGATGCAAGAAATTAATGATGATACGATTGCACAGCTGGATGACGGTAAGCTGGAAGGCTTTTTACAATGGCAGAAAATTGGCGGCGATCAAACAATTCGAGAGTTTCAAACCAGAAATCGAACCCAACAAGAAGCGGTGATTGAATATCTCAAGGAATTCTCTTTGTATGAAGAAGTAACGGTGGAAGATGCTTCCTATGTGATTGTGCATGCCGGATTAGACCATTTTGCCAGTGATCGTCCCTTATCGGATTACCATCTTCATGAATTATTATTTCACAGTCCTGATTACGGTCAAGTTTATTACCCTGATCGTTACTTGATCACCGGTCATCTTCCAACCCGTTCCATCACAGGCAATGAACTTCCGGATCACATCTATATCGCCAATCGGCATATTGCCATTGACTGTGGTTCGGGCTATGGCGGACAGATCGGGGCAATTTGTCTGGAGAGCGGTGTACAGTTTTATTCCGATGAGTAAAGAAACAGAAAATGAGAACATGATTTTTTTTGATAATTGATGGATAAAGTAAGGAAAGACGGCTAAATTCACGATTCAGAAAATCCATGAAAAAGTCTTTTAATGTTGTTTTTTTTAAGGTATAATACCCATACAAGGAGGCAGTGCGTATGAAAAAAGGTGTAATCATTGGGATGTTATTGATGATGCTGGTAGGCTGTTCATCGGCAGGAAGTGAAAGCATGAAGAAAACCACTGCCGACAAGGTAATTCGCCGTTTACAAGTAGATGGGGAAAACAGCTTTTTACTGGTGTTGACGGCAAATAATTGTTATTCCTGTGACGAATATGCCAAGGTGGTAGAACAACTTCAAAACGAGAAAAAATTTGATCTATATTATATTGATATTGATGCCGAAGATGAAGATAAACTGGAAGAATTAAAAATTACCCTTGGCGATGTGGAAACACTGCCGATGACTTATTACTTTGATAAAGGTGTACTTAAAACTGAAAATATCAAAAAGAATTACATAGAATTGGAGACGTATCGCGAATGGCTGAAATTGTTGAAGATTTATTGAGAGCGGACGGCATTATCGATATCGCAATCAAAAAAGATATCAAGAAACAGCTGAGCAATATCGGAGTACAGCGGGGGATGCTGTTGCTGGTGGATGCTGATTGTGAGGCATTGGGATATATCAGCGGCGGCGCACAGACATTGATCGATGCCCTTATGGAAACTGTCGGATACGATGGCACCATTGTGATGCCGGCATTCACACTTGATAATCTGGATCCCGCATGTCACGGCTCTGCGAAGATTTCTCGTGAAAATTGGGATTTAATTCGCAACAGCGCACGACCTTTTAACCGTAAACTGACGCCGCCGGGAACCAAAGATGCACTTGTGCATCAGTTTCTGCGCAATGAAGGTGTGATTCGTTCTTATCATCCGCTCTATTCGTTTGCGGCTTGGGGGAAATATGCCAAAGTCATATGTGACAAGCATCCGCTCCATTTCGGCCTGTCTAAAGATTCTCCGTTAGGGAAATGTTCAGAATTGAACGGATTTGTCTTTCTGGCCGGCTGTTCCTATGATCAATGCACGATGTTTCAACTGGCTCGTTACAGCGGAGATCATCTACCGATTAAAATTTTGTCTGCGCCGATTGAGCAAAACACTTCGATGATTTGGAAAGACATGCTGGATTTGGAATTGGATCATCGTGGCTTTGATGTGATCGGTGAAGTCATGGAAGAGCGAAAAATTGTAAAGAATATGTATATCAATGCTGCACGTTGCCGTTTTTTCTCGGCTCGCGAAGCGGTTAATATCGCAACTGCCTATTTTCATATCAATTAAAAAATGCCTTTGCAAATACACTTGCATTGGCATTTTTATATTGACATTTTTAATTTGGCAAGATTCCAAGAGTTTTCTAAAATGGTAGTCAGCTTTGACAAACCGATTTCATCCGTTTCGTCAAAGCGCTGTAAAATTGGGGAATCAATATCCAATACGGCAATAATTTTCTGGCGATGCCAAAGCGGTATGACAATCTCAGAGCGACTGTCACAATCACATGCGATATGATTGGGGAAATCCAATACATCATCAACTCGAACCATGCGCTCCTCTTTCAAGCACAAACCGCAAACCCCTTTACCATAAGGGATATGCATACAAGCCGGCTTGCCTTGAAACGGTCCGAGAATTAATTCTTCATTTTCATAACGATAAAAGCCAACCCAGTTTACATCCGGCAATGTTTGATATAACAGGGCACTCATGTTAGCCATATTGGCAATCGGATCATGTTCATCCTCTAATAAAGCGATTAATTGTTTTTGTAATAGCCGATATTGTTCTTGTTTCTCCAAATGAATCTTCCTTTCTGCTATTGCGAAGCCCCATGAGACAGCGGCATGACTATTTGCATCATGCGATATGCATTCATTATTGGCTTAACTATACCATAAAAAATATAAACATCATCATAAATCTTCATTTTTTGGATTTTATCCCACCCCTCCTTCCGCTTAACTGCCTTATTTCCTAAGAATCAAAAAAAACGATAACTTGCATTTAACACAAATCAGCTTTACTATTGGAAGATTTTATATAGGCTTTTGAGATGCTTTTGATTTGTCTGCCACCATATGATACCATTCCTGCGCACACATCATCGCAATTCCTTTGCGCCGCAAGTCAGAAAGGGTATTGTATATTTGATCCGTTTCATGAAATTATTCTTCTTTGTCGGTGTTCTGAGTGAAAATATTGATTTTCGATTTCTTTGGATCAACGTAAACGGGTTTTGTGATTGTATGTCTTTTCCTGCTGCGGTCATGGGTTATGCCAATCACTCTGCTCTTTTTCAACTTTATTGTGCCATGCAAGATGTGTTTTATACATGTGTTATTGATAGTGATGTATGCTATAATAGGATGATGTAAGGAGTGTTGATGTGAGTTTAAAGGAAACAGATCGCGTATTTATTCAAAGCTATAAGCATGATGGGAGTCTGCATCGAACATGGGCTAAGGGGTTTGTCGTGGAAGCGAATGCGGCAAGAACCGTGGTGGTGACCAATCATACATTGGTCAGTGAAGCTGATGGTCGTCATTGGGTTACCCGAGAACCTGCCGTATGCTTTTTTTATCCTGATGAATGGTTTAATGCGATCAGTATGATTCGTAAAACCGGTGTTTATTATTATTGCAACATTGCTTCGCCGAGTATTTATGATGGAGAAGCCATTAAAAATATTGATTATGATCTTGATGTAAAAGTATCACCGCAGGGAAAAACCATGATTTTGGATGAGGATGAATATTGCCGCCATGCACGGCAAATGGAATATGGGGAGAAACTGGATCGGGTATTACACCGGGAACTGGAGCGACTTTTAAAGAGAATTCATCAAAAAGATTCTCCGTTCAATGAAAAAGAAATCTGGGAGTTGTATGAGCGCTATTTGTCATTGATTTAATCAATGACCTTTTTATGTATGATCCAAAAGAGTATCCATTATTTTATATTTTTTGTTTCCTGTGTGCTTATGTGAAAAAACTCCGTAAAAGGGAAGAAAAAGTAAAAAAAGGCGTTGACAAGGGA
>CAJUGR010000136.1 GCA_910586285.1 uncultured Erysipelotrichaceae bacterium | reverse complement strand
ATCACGGGATCCTCCTAAGATCTAATTGTAGGTTCGATTCCTACAGAGGGTGCCAAGCTGCGATGGACATCGGAAACAGATGTCTTTTTTTGCGGCAGTGTCATGATATCTTATAGCTTTTTCGGTAAGAAAACTGTTATTATTATATCATAATCGCTAGTAATAATGTAGAAAATGTTTGAAAGAGGACGATTACGCTTTTTCTTTTAAAAGAGTATCAATGGTTATCAAAAAAACAATGCTTAAAAGCGAACAAACTGATAAAGAAAAACACACCTGCTGTATGCAGCGGATGTGTTTATGTTTTAATTACTTTACATAACTGATTAAGACACGGGTATTCCCGACGATTTCCACATCTTCACAAGATGCCGGAATAAAGATACTCTCCGTATAGGCAAAGGGAATTTCTTCTCCCTGATAGCGAATCACGCAGTCTTTGCCGACATTACTCAGGCAATAAAAACGTTTCTGATCGCAGTGTAGCGTATAGCTGTTTTCAATATCTGCCTGCAGGACGGTGAACTCACGGCGATCCACTAATGTTTTCATCTGATCCTGCCAATGATCGCAAACCGGTGAAATCACCTTTTCTGCATTAAGTGAGAAATCAGCGACATCAAAGCTTTTTTTGATATGCAATTCGCGTTCGGATCCATCTTTATTTTTACGATGATAATCATAAAAACGATACGTAATATTAGAATTTTGACCGATTTCCAATGCTAGTATACCTTTACCCAAGGCGTGCAGCATTCCGGCATCGATACAGATAAAATCTCCGGCAGATACAGGTACTTTTCGCACATAATCTTCGACATGATCGTTTGCGACAGCATCCTCGATCACTTTGCGATCGGGATTGGTGGTGCCGGCCACCAAAGTAGCGCCTTCATCTGCTTCTAAAATATACCATGATTCGGTTTTCCCTTCATCGCTCTCGTGTTCATGAGCGTATTCATCATAAGGATGAACTTGGATGGATAAATCTTCTTTGGCATCCAAGAACGCCAAACGAAGCAGCTGAGGGGTTGTCTTTTCACCAAGTACTGCTTTGGGATTCACTTGAATTAGGTCATCCAACGTCCGACCGGCATACTCACCGTTCAAAATCACATTTTTAGCGGTACGATGGGCACTGACCTCCCAACTGGTACCAACGCCGGTTTCCTTTAAACCGCGCATTGTTGACAGGCGGTTATTGGCCCAAATTGTCTTATCATACAAAGGTTGTAATTTCAGCGGATACATATGATTACCTCTTTTCTTTCGATGACATTATACAACGGCAAAGCTGGAAAGTCAATATAATGTCATTACATAAGAACAAAACGAGCGGAATGGATTGCACTTTAAATGTTATAATGTTATAATAAGTTCAGAGAGGAGTGAAAGAAATGTATCTTTCCGTGATTACCGATCAGATCGATGCGGATCTGAATACCGCTTTGCGCATTGCTAAAGAATATGGTTACCATGATGTAGAACTGCATAATGTGTTTGGCAAAAGTATCGAACAATGTAACGATACTGAGGTAGAACAAATCAAATCATTATTAAAAACCTATGATTGTAAAGTATCCTGTATTGCCAGCACCGTCTTTTTTCTCTGTCCGTTGTTAGAAGGAGATCAAGTAACGCTGTTTAATCCGGAATTCTATACAATTGAAGGAGGTCTTGAGGAACATTTGCGCTATTTGGAACGTGCGTGTGTGATTGCCAAAGCGTTAGATTGCCCTCGAGTACGTATTTTTCCATTCCGTTTTCCCGACAATCGTGCCCCTTATTTCGGAACGGATGAACATATCGCCCTTATCATTGAAAATGTAAAAAAAGCAGTGACTGTTGCCGAGAAGCATGGGATTACCCTTGTATTGGAGAACTGTCCGTATTCCCATTTGCCGAAAGGAGCGATGACGATACAGGTGGTATCCGCTGTTAACAGCGATGCATTAAAACTATTGTGGGATCCAGCAAACAGCTATCGCGCTTATCAGGAAAATGTGCCGCCGCAATACTTGAAAACCACATTGAGTGAAGAATGTTCACTGATCGCACCGTGGATTGATCACATCCATATTAAGAATTATCAGTATGACCCGCAGTTTGAAAAACCGTTCTGTCATACCTCTTTACAAAACGGAGATATTGATTTTGTGCAATTATTTGCGGAATTGAAAGCTTGCGGTTATCAAGGCGCACTTTCTTTAGAGGCAGAAACACCGTGGGAAGAAACCAGCGACAGTCTGGCATGGATGGAAAAAGCACTTTCAGCATGATCCGTATCAAAATGAAATCATAACTGTTTTGATTGTAATTCTGCTTTTTAGAACACGAAAAAACGATATCCTGCTTGTTATATCTTTTAAAGATGCAAGAAGATATCGTTTTCATTTAAAAAAGGTCATTATTTGTGGAAAAAGGCTACTGCGATGCCGTTGGGGCCTACATGAGTTCCGATCACACTGCCAACCGTAGCAATCGGTAGGGGATCTGTGCCTGCCGCTGTCCATAAATCAGCGCTGTCTGTCAGATATTCATCCAAGCGCTCACGGCTTAAGCCGCTGTATGCCAATGAAAACGGACTTCCAAAATCAATACCGCCACTTTGGGCAATCTTTTCATTAAGTAATCGGTTGCCCTTTTTCATCCCTCGAGCTTTTCCGATCAGTTTTACTTCACCTTCTTCAACTGATACGAGCGGTTTCACAGAAAGCAATTCTCCCGCAAAGGCAGTGGTGGGTGAGATTCTTCCTCCCTTTTTCAAATAAATCAATGTATCTAAGAGGGCAAACAAAACGACATGTTGCTTTTCCTCGTTCAGTTTTTCCGCGATTTGTTCAGCGGATAATTGTTCCTCACGCAAGGCAAGCGCTCTTTCTACCAATATTCGCTCGCCAATACAAACATTGGCACTGTCTACAACAAAAATATTTTGATATTCGCTTGCGGCAATCATAGCACTCTGATAGGTTCCTGAAAGCTTGGCAGAAACGGTGATCACCACAGCAGTATCATTCGCAGCACTCACTTCTTCAAACACTTTCGCAAACGCTGCCGGCGCTAATTGGGAGGTGGTCGGTAAGTTATCGCTTTCGCTCAATTTCTTATAAAAATCCTCATGCGTAAGGGTAAGCCCGTCTTCGTATTCCGTTTGATCGAAACGAACGATCAGCGGAAGGACGATTATCCCAAGCTTCTCCGCTTCACTTGCCTGTATATCACAAGCAGAATCTACAATTAATTTTACGGTCATAAAAACTCCTTCTATTGTTCAAAAATGGATTCGCTGAATTCATTGCTATTCACATCTCATAATGAGGATTCATCAGGTAAGCCGTTTTCACTGATGGCTTGGATATTGGCGGTTATCAGTTCCAAACACTGGTAAAAAAGTGAACGCTGTTCCTCATTTATACCATGACCGCCTATCTCTAACGCTACCCGAATCCTGCGGATAATGTAATTGGTGAGTTCTTTTCCTTCATCAGTCAAAAACACTTTAGCACGATAACGATTTCCGGCATTTACTTTTCGGATCACCAAGCCCTGTTTCTCCAACAAGGACAAGGCTCGGGAAACATCCGCTTTATCCCTGCCGCAAATTTCACTCAGTCGTGCGGCAGTAATTCCTGCTTCATTACGATACATGGCGGTAAAATAAGTTGCATAAGACCCTTTGATTCCATATTTCTTTAATTCTTCACTGGCTATCTTATGCCAACAACGTGATATTTCATATATCGCATAAAAAAACTTCTCAAAGCGTTCTACCATATCCGATCTCTCCTTATGCATAGATGTTGAATAATCAACATCTAATAGTTTAAAACAAACTTGTTGATTTGTCAACGTATTATTCCTTTTTTGACATCAACAATCGGAAGCTTGAAAATATATCTTTACAAGGAAAGTTACAGCTAAGGGGAAACCGCCGTATTGAATAAACCTTAAAATTCGCGTTGATGAGCAATGATTTAAATTATGAAGTGAAAAAGTAATGATATTTTATGAGCCCTTTTCGGATAATAATAGCAGGAAGAAAAACAACCTACTTCTAATAGAATTGAATAAACTAAATGGAATAGAAAGAATTATTTTTTTGATAAGTTGCTTTTAATTATAATGGTGCTTCAAACTTATAAAAAGTCCTATAAATATT
>CAJUGR010000135.1 GCA_910586285.1 uncultured Erysipelotrichaceae bacterium | reverse complement strand
TGATCTTACTTCCGGAAACATCATCGGGTGTACCCGGTTCACCTTTAATCGTTCCGATTGTGCCGTTCGCTTGCACATTTACATCACCGGCAGTAAAGGTCGGTACATCGGCATCACTGGATTTTGGATCCGGTGTAACATTGCCGTTTACCTCTGCATAAATCACTATTTCTTTTTCTGCATATACAGTATCATAATTATCCTCATTGGGATCTTTATCATCTACCGTTGCTCTGATTTTTATCTTACCGTATGACCCATTCCCTATATACGTAATGGCTCCTGTATCTTTGTCAAGATCAATTACTGTAACATCACCACTTACTTTGGTATAAGTAATCTTCACATCGTTATTCATCGGTGTTGCGGTAGCCGTTTCATCCCAAGCTGTTGCGGCATCCGTAACACTTTTCTTGGTTTGATTGGGATCATCAAAGGCAATCGTTGGTGTAACTTTCGTAATTTTTACATGAATCACACCGGTTTCCTTAGTTCTGTACGTGTCCTTGGTAAAATCCGAAGGCTCATAATACAATCTCTCGTTGGTACTCTCATCTACAACTTTTACTTTGAAATAATAATCACCGACCGGCAGCTTATCAATCAAATTCACATCTGCTGTACCATTTTGACTATTGGCATTGAGTTCAAAATAATCAGATGGATTGGTATACGTACCATTACCGCTCGCATCCGTATCGTATACATAGAAATGATAGGGCCCAGCACCATCGACGGTATCAATATTTATCACGGTGTTGCCAGCTTCATTCACCGCATCTGTATATGGTTTTGCTAAAGATGATACATCCGTTGTGATTGATTTAATAATACCTTTTTGTGGTAAATCAATTTGAAATATGGGAAACAATGCGCTTGTTGCAGATGCAATTCTCTTACTTCCGTCCGCAATTTTTTGATATGGCCTATATATCATATCCGCAAACTGTATATTATTCCAGTATAACAAGCGTCCGCCACTATCAGCAAACGAATTCAACCAAAAATCCGTATATATATAATCATTCAGATTTTGAAGTGAAATACGATCAGTCTCATTCTTTGTAATCGCATCATATTCTTCCAACGTCATCAATCTAAAACCACCAAATTGATTGAACGTCTTTATAAATTTTGCATCATCATCATCTGTATTAGATGTTTGAAATGCATTATTTCCTAATGTCATACACGTATCAATATATTGAGAGCGAACATAAACACCTTGTTCTGAATTTGGACACTTATATTTACTTACGATACTCTCACCTACAATATAACCCTTATTTGTTGCAGGATCCGTATAAAAGATTTTCCAATTCATTCCACCCATTTCAAAAGATGTCTTTCCGGTTCTTTCAAATGTATCACCTACACTATAATAAACCGAAGTTGCCGGAGCCGCTTGTATACTAAAATTATAAAATACATATCCTGCCGTTATACTCCCCATCACCGTGACAAACATAATCAATAGCTTTTTCCACATAACAAATCAACCTTTCCGACTCGCATATAGGAGCAATAAAACAGACAAACCAATCCCAGAAATAGATGCTGTTCCACCCAAGTGACGATATGAAAATCAAAAAAGATTAAGTTTATTGAAAAAATATCGAAAATTATTTTTTAATCATTTTATTGTATAATTTATCCCATTCTGCTGTGTACAATAAATCACGATATACACCGCCATAATGTTCTAAGGCGAGATAAATCTGTTCAATCTGTGCCAGCTGCGAATTGCTCAAAAGCGCGATTTCGACTTCACAATGTGCCTTTTCCATCAGGAGGGTATAGGCCTCCCGCGGAGTATAAATCCACTCCTCTTCATAACGTAACATTGGAAAATTTATTTGTGATTCCTGGTAAGTTTCTTCTGAACTGTTCACTGTTGATTCTATATAACCGCTTTCTTTTAAGACATAATAACCACCATAAAGGATACCGAAAGTCAAAGCCATGGCTCCCGCAGTCTTGCACATGACTCCCGCAGTTTTGCATAAAGAATCGTAATCAAATCTCTTGAATACAAACAAAGTGTGATTAGCAGGCTCTAAAGCCAATGACAATGCCGCACTCATAAGCATTGCTTCCAAAGAAGTCGCATGAAAATCCAGCTTCACTTGATTCATCTGCTCATACTGCTCGATTTCTTCTCGCAAATACTTTTTACCGTACAACAAACGGCTTTTCACCGTTCCTTCCGGATACTCCGTTAAATCCGAAATTTCTTTAATATTTAATTGAGCAAAGTAATACAATGTCAGTACTTCACGATAAGGCAATTTTAACTTTGACATGCATTCATGGAGAACTCGCATATCCGCATCATGATGACTTTTTTCATCCGGACAGTAATCCCAACGCGATTCGGTTTTATTGCTTAACATCTCTAACTGCTGATCGCTCATCTGTTGATCACGATTCTTTCTGAGAAAAGTTATCGCCTTGGTATAGGCAATTCTTCCGACCCATGACTTAAACTGCTCAGGATCCTTTAAACTGTCAATCGAACGGGTCACCTGAACAAATGTTTCCTGAACAATTTCTTCCGCATCCGCATGATTTTTTGTCACTTGATAAGCGACATAGAAAACAAGGCGATGATAACGATGATACAATTCCTGAAAAGCCGCTTCATCATTTTTCTGTACCAAACTAATCAATTTTTTTAGTTTCATTTTTTCCATATTTTCACCTTGCTCACTTACTCTTATATTCTAAAATAACATCATTGTGTTTTTTTGTAAATAAGTAATTTTTGGAATAAATTGTTATTTACCATTTTTTAAAAATTTTATAGCCGGTTTCCAATACAAAAGCAAACCAAACATAAGCTAATCAATGATAAAAAATACTTATTGATTTTGCATTTTCTATCCTATTATCATAATAATTATAATAATGGTTTTATACAAAAAAACAGATGGTCTCCATCCGTTTCTTCATATATTAATCAGCAACATTTTTAATTTTTGTATCATGATGCAATGAGGTAACAATCTCCTTAACACCGATATAGGAAGAAGCATCAATTACAATAGTCCCTTTCTTTTGCTTTGGATAAACTGTCCAAAATGCTGTGCCTTTTTGATCATTTGTCTTCCACAGCGGCCGCTTTTTGGTTTCCACAATGGCTTCTATTTCATCATAAGCGAGACGTCTTTTATAAAGATTCAAGCAACTGTAATCAATCATTCCATACTCGTAAAACTCAATTTTATCCATTGTCATTGCCATTTGTAAGAAAGCAAGTAGGATAAAAACAAGCCCGAATGCAATCAAAGTCGTATTATCAGAAAGTGTTTCCCATCCGGTACTGAAAATACTAAGGGCAAAAATAAGCATCACAGAGGCAAAGATGATCGGCATAGTTCGTTTGCTGCGAGCCAGCATCTTCAATTCTCCGTATTCCCTGTCATTCCCGTTGATTCCTTCTTGTTGGGTGCAAACTTTTCTTTTATAATCCATATATAAACCTCATTTCATGCTATAATGTTACACTGCTTTATAAGTTTCAATAATGCGCTCATGATGCATCGCCTTCTTATCGTAATTAATACCGACAAGCAATACTTCTTGATAATCCTTTACCTTGCCAAAATAATGCTTTTCGTAGATCAGACCGATTGCATCCGTTGTGCTTTTATCGTACTTTAACTCTAATATATCGGTGGATACTCTTTCTTTTTCGGTGTAAATAGATAATCCACATATCCCCTCCCACTCTTTTCTTCTCTGACAATATCATAACACGCTCTTGCGTATAAATTGCATAGTGTGATAACTTTGCTCATACTGTTTTCATCATTAAATTTTAGAAATGGGATTTCATGATCATGTACAGCTTAATTTTTTTCTGACCGTTATATCCGCTGCCAGTTTCACAATATCTTCTCTTACTTCATCATCTTTATTATATCCCAATTTACTCATTTCCTCAATCATAAAACGGAAACAAGTTGAGTATGTTATTATGCTGAAAAATTCTCATCTTTATCAAAAGAAGCAAGAGCAAATGCTCCTGCTTGTCGTTTAAAGCTCTTGTTTATCCTTGTATAAAATGAACAACAAAACACCCATGGCGCTGAATCCAACACCCAAATATAACATGATATTGGTAGTATCTCCGGTTAAGGCTCCACCTACATTGTCTCCCGGATAATAGCTTCCTCCCACATCGG
>CAJUGR010000134.1 GCA_910586285.1 uncultured Erysipelotrichaceae bacterium | reverse complement strand
CTTCCTTTACAATACTTTTTCCGTCAACACAAATTTGATCGCCCTTTTTTACCTTTGTGCCCAATACGGTAACCACTTCACCGTTCACTTCCACCCGACCGGCCAAAATCATTTCCTCTGCTTTACGCCGAGAGGTCACACCGGCTTGCGCAATGACTTTCTGTAAACGTTCCATCCCTTCACATCCTCACTTGTATTAACATTATTTTACACAATGTGAAGCGAAAAGTAAAAGGAATCTTGGTTTTTCTTTAACGGAAATTACTGTCTTCTTTCAGGCAAAGAAATACAACGCTAATATAATTGCCATGGAGATCCCGGCAATATCGGCTATTAATCCAATCGACAAAGAATTTCTGATTTTTTTAATTCCGACACTGGAGAAGTAAAGCGTAATCACATAAACGGTGGTATCCGTACTGCCTTGAATAATGCTGGCCATTTGACCGGCCAAAGAATCCACACCGCAATTTTGAAAAATATCAATGAGAACCGCCAATGAGGCACTGCCGGAAATCGGTCGAAACAAAACCATCGGCCATATCTCTTGCGGAATAGAAGTGGACAGATGTAAAAACAGCGAAGAAAAAAGGTTCATCAATCCGCTTTCCCGCATCAGCGCAATAGCACACATCATTGCCAATAAAGCCGGATAAATATCCAAAAACAATCCCATTCCATCCTTGACACCTTCCAAAAAAATACTGTATGCCGGTATGCGTTTGATCAGTGCATAGCCAAATATAATAAGAACCAAAAGCGGCAGAATATACGTACTATCGATCACGATGATTCCACCACCGATCTACCGTAATCCCCACCAAAGACGCAAACATCGTACACAATACTGCCCATGGCATAAAATCCATGACCTGTAATGAATGAAATTCACTGCGTAATGCAATCAATGTGGTCGGTAACAACGTAACTCCGGCGGTATTCAAAACGAGAAATGTAATCATGGAGCGTGAAGCCACCTCTTTGTTTTCATTATGTTTCTGCATTCCCTGCATTGCCTTCAACCCCACCGGTGTAGCGGCAGAACCAAGTCCGAACATATTCACGGTAATATTGGTTGCGACATATCCTAATGTTTCCTCATCATCCTTGATATCCGGCAACAGCCATTTTAGGAAAGGATGAAACAGTTTTTCCAATTTTTTTATCATACCGGCTTCCCTTGCCACATACAGCACACCGTTCCAAAAGCATACCGTACACACTAATGGCAATACAAAATCAAAAGTATCTTTACCGATATTCAGGCAAACATCATTGATGAGGTGTATCTGTCCTGTGGCAAAGGCAAACAACAATGACAAAACAATCATAATTAGCCAAACGATGTTCAAAAGAACCACCCTTTCTTTTTGGTTCGATCCTTGACTCCTTTCCATTCATAAACAAGACGCTCTCCATCTTTTATCACTTCTACGCTCAACACCCCTTGATCACAGCGACTGTTTACCCGGATATCATGTTCCATATCGTTACGCAATACAATGCGAAGAGTATCCGGAATTTCGTAAGTATAATGATTGATATGATAGGTGCCGGCTTTTAAAATCACATAGGAATGATATTCTTCAAACATTCCCTCGTGTTGGTCTTGATGAAAGCGAAAATCATCTCCCATATCCAGTGTCACAACGATGGATTCCAGATCATTGGATTCGGCACTTGTCACTAAGGTTCGTCCGGCATGTTTCGTGTAGCCAGTTTTTCCCGCCGTAATCGGATCATAAGAAAAAAGCAGTTTATTTTTATTTACCCAGCGAACGTGATTTGCGTAATCGAAGTAAGGACTTCCGGAGATCTCCTTGAACGTATCATTGCGCAGCGCATAGCGCATCAGCAGTGCCATATCATATGCACTGGAAATATTACCGCCGTCCTCTTCATCCAATCCGCTCGGATTATGAAAGAGCGTATCTTTCATCCCCAACTGTGCAGCCTTCTCATTCATCATTTTCACAAAGTTTTCTGCACTGCCACCGACATGAACAGCAATTTCAATCGCCGCATCATTCCCGCTGCGCAGCATCAATCCATATAACAAGGTACGCAGATCGACCTGGTCACCGACTTGTAGATAAATACTGGAGCCATCCACCGTCAAAATTGCATCACTGACTTGCCATTGATCATCCAAATCACCGTTTTCAATCGCAACGATCGCGGTCATGATTTTGGAGATACTGGCGACACTCTGCGTCTTATGCATATCCTGTTCTTCAATCACGGTACCGTCATTCCCGTTCATGACGCAATAGCTTTCCGCATGGACCGGATTTATCAAGCTGATAAATATGAACAGTCCCAACAATATTTTTCGCATCTTATCACTCATTTCAATTCAGTATATGCCTCTTTTGACCGGTTTTGTCCTTTCTTGACGAATTTGCGTAATTCATCTCTATGTACAAAAGATAATCAAAGACCAGATAAAAAGCAGCCGAAGCTGCTTTTCTTATACTTTGATCAAATTGTCTGCCGCAATCGCTGCGGTGACCTTTTTGTCTTTGCCGATGACGATTCGGTTTCCCTTAACCTCCTGTACCTGATAGGTGTTTTGATAAACAAACGGAGCCAGTGAAACCCCGTTGTAATCTTTCGCTCCGGGTTTTACTTTCACGTTGTCATTGACTTTTAAATTCGCAGTTTCTCCACCTTTAGCAGTGATGACAGAATCATTGACCCAACCGGTACCGTCATTGATTAAATACGGGTTACGTGCATTCGCAATGATGCGGGTAATCTTGCCATGCGTCACGGCGATATTAGTAATCGCATCCTTACTGTCAGAAGCACGATATAAGGCTTTAAAAGAAACTTCATCACCGATTTTATACTTCAAGGTCGGCTGCGGTGCAGGCGCTTTCCCAAAATGGTTACGCGTTCCACACATTGTCATAAAGTCACCGTACCACTTGCTCAAATCGGTTCGCGGACTGCTTCCGCGGATGACACCACTGCTGGTATATTGCCACAACAGAAAAGGCTTATCATAAGTCGGTGCCTCACTCCACTGCGCCAGCCAGCGCGTATATTCATTAACGCTTTTTAACTTCGTCTCCCACAAATACAGATTAGAATAAATGCCGACGACGCCACCGGCTGCTTCAATTCGCTTACAAAAAGAACGAGCCACTGCGCTATAACCCTCTGCCGATAAATTACCGACTACATCGTTTTGTTCCAAGTCATAGTAAATCGGTAAGCTCAAATTCCATCCTTCCACCAAACGCAGCACATGTTCCGCCTCATTCTCTGCCTCTGCGGCATTTTTGGCATAAGAGAATAAATAAACACCAAACGGAATTTTCAAGCGGGTACATTCTTTGACATTGCGGGCATATTGAGGATCATCCTGTGAAACGACATTACCGCCATAGCCGCAGCGAATAATCGCTCCGTCAATCTGACTTTTTATTTCGTCCCAATCCAATATACCGTTGAATTCACTGACATCTACAATTGGCTTTGCCATATTGATCACCTCGTTTTTATCCTATGCGCCATACGATTAGATAGCTGTACGCTTATAACGAGTATTAAACATAAAAAGCCATGATGATCATGACTTTACCTTCTATCTTTCATTAACTGATCCAGTTTAATGCACAAAGCGCGATAAGCTGCCTGGGAATCGTTCACATTTGCCACGGTTTCTTCCATCGGACACATTCCCGTGCCGGTGCGATTGATTATGATATCACAGGCATGATCATAGGAATAGGCAATTCCATGTTCATCCAAATAACGCATTGCATTTGTACTCATCAACTGACCGTGAATGTATTGCGCATGAGAAAGAGTCAAGAGCATTGCCGCTGCCTTACCGATGATCTTATCGACAATGATACAGTCATGGAAATACGACTGATCACGCTTCAACATATTCATGATCGGCGCAATGCCCCGCTCATGCGATGTATAAAGCAAATCCGGACGTGCAGCAATTAGCGAATAGAAACCATCACTTTGCAGCTGCTTCAGACGAGCGAGATTCATACACATATCCGCCTTTCTCTACAACACGAACCAGTGCCGGCAAGAAAATCAACTGGGTAATGATACCCGGAATACCGGCGATCAGTGCTGCCCAAACAGCCGCAAACCCGCCAAGCTTCATATCAAACAACATCGCTGCCAGTGTTAACGCAAAACCATACACCAAGCGACCGCCAATCATCGCACCGATTAATGACGCATATCCGCCAAACGGCTGATCTTTCACATGGAGATTTTGATAAAATAAACCGCTGAGGAAGCCATAGCTGCACAATTCCGCCATCATGAAGATCACGCG
>CAJUGR010000133.1 GCA_910586285.1 uncultured Erysipelotrichaceae bacterium | reverse complement strand
GTGTACCATTTGATACACCTTTTTCGTATTTTGTATGTTTTTTTATTTATGGAAATATACGCAAAAAAGACAACTTCACGCGAATTGCGCAAAACTATCATATCATGTTTCCATTTACTAGAGTACTTCTTTCTGCGTTTGGTTCGCACCTTAAAAAGTTTTTTTTGACAAAAGCCGTAATAAAGAAATTCTCTTGTTTTTCACTTCAAAACAGTCGGTCACCTCATTTTAAGTAGCCTTTTTCATCGCTTGTTCCTTTTCCTAAGATAGAGTGTTCTGCCCATTCATTAGGTGAAGGTAATGATAAGGGGCTTTTTCCCTGTATCACATAGTTGCTTTTTCATAATGTATATTGAGGCTGAGGTAAAGCCGAAAGGAAAGGAGATTATAACTATGTGCAACAACTATTACAACGGATGCAACGGGACTGACACTTACGATGAGGGTGATTACAACAGCTGTCCTTGCCAATGCAATCACAACAACAACTGCTGTTACAACCATGACTACTGCTGCGGTTTCGGTGACATCGCTTTCGCGCGGGCTGCCAGAATCAATCAGCGCATCCTGAATCGCCGTGCTTGTGAAGATCGTGCAGCGATTCAGTATTTACGCAGTATGAACTGCTGCTGCCGCAGAGGCTGGTAATACTGAAAGGATTCCTCGTAAAAGGAATCCTTTTTTTATGCTGGATTAGCCATTATTGAGGCAGCGGATATTTTGCAGTTAACGCCATAACTTGTTCATGGATCTTTTGAATGTTCTCTTTCTGTGGATTTTTCAATACCTGAGCGATCCACAAAGCCACCTGCTTAAATTCCTGCTCGCCAAAACCACGCGTTGTCATTGCCGCACTTCCTAAGCGAATACCGCTGGTCACGAACGGTTTTTCCGGATCAAACGGGATGGTGTTTTTATTACACGTGATTCCGGCTTCATCCAAAAGCTTTTCCGCTTGTTTTCCACTCATCTCAATAGAGCCTTTAACATCAACGAGACATAAATGATTATCGGTACCGCCGCTAACGATGCGGAAGCCCTCTTCTTTTAATGTATTTGCCATCACAGCACAATTTTTCACAACAGCTTGTTGGTATGCTTTGAACTCCGGCTGCATCGCTTCATACAGACAAACCGCCTTTGCGGCAATGATATGCATGAGCGGTCCGCCTTGGATTCCCGGGAAGATCTTTTTATCCAGCAAACTCGCATACTTTTCTTTACATAAAATCATCCCGCCGCGAGGTCCCCGTAATGTTTTATGAGTTGTGGTTGTCACGAAATCGCAATAGGGTACCGGGCTGGGATGCAAACCGGCTGCCACCAATCCAGCAATATGAGCCATATCTACCATCAGATAAGCTCCGACCTCATCAGCGATCGCTCTAAATCTCGCAAAATCTATAACTCGCGGATATGCACTGGCTCCGGCAACAATCAGTTTAGGCTTACATGCGAGCGCCTTTTGGCGTACATCCTCATAATCAATTGTTTCATCCTCGCGCCGTACTTCATAATCGACAAAGTTATAAATCGTACCGCTGAAATTCAAAGGATGCCCATGCGTTAAATGACCCCCTGAGGTCAAACTCATACCTAAAACAGTATCACCCGGTTCCAATATTGCCATATAAACACCCATATTTGCCTGAGAACCGGAATGTGGCTGAACATTTGCATGCTCGGCACCAAACAGTTCTTTCGCTCTTTCTCTTGCGATATTCTCGACCACATCTACATTCATACAGCCGCCGTAATAGCGTTTAGCAGGATAACCTTCTGCATACTTATTTGTCAAAATACTTCCCGTTGCGCTTAAGACGTCCCGCGACACATAATTCTCGGAAGCAATCAACTCAATATTATACAACTGACGTTCATGTTCCTGCGCAATAGCCTGTTCAATACATTTATCTTTCACGATAACAACTCCGTTTCTGCTAATATCATATCATACTTTCTCGCTTTCCGGTCACAAATTGCGCAGCTTTATCATTTCTTATGAACACTTGCTCATGATCAGTGAATCCTCCATAGAGCTTCATCGGATAATAAGCTGATTATTTCCTAAACTTGTATAAAAAAACTCACAAAATTATGTGAGTCATAGAACGATGTCCAATTCATATCATAAGAACCAGCTATTGCAAAATCTTTTGCTTGTCTGCTATATTTTCCTGTGCGCTTAATATCGTACTGTTTAACCAGCTGCCATGAAAATAAAGCCATTGTGCTACAATACACTCCATAATATTGCTTAAGATCATAGCAATCCATATTCCCGTGATTCCCCAATCACTGTATTGCTGAAAAATAAGAATCAGCGGAATTCTGAAAATCCATAAACGCAGAAGCCCTAATATGAACGTATACTTCGTATGCCCTGCGCCGTTAAATATACCGCAAAGCACCGTATACCAACACATAAAAACCCCACTGATTGCCGCATATACCACAAATTCCTGTGCAAAGGCTACCAATTCATTGCCGGCATCGGGAACAAACAGATAGATTAACGATCTCGCAAATAATATGGCAATGAACCCCAAGGAAACCGTAAAGGCTTCTGCAAGAAACCATGTTTTTCGAAAGCATTCCTTACAGCGTTCTGTTTGATTACTGCCCAGGCCATGCGCAACGATTGTTGAAGCGGCAGCAGTAAAAGATTCTAATGGGATTCCTGATAAATTAATAATCTTATTTCCCACTCCATAGGCCGACATGGCGATGGCACCATAGGATACAATATAGGTGTTCATTAATACAAAACCCAGGCTCTCCAAAAACTGTCCTCCGGAAGCCGGAATACATACATGAAGGATCAGCTTTAAATCCTGTTTATGAAAACGAAAAGAATGAAATTGAATATGGATATCTCCCTCTGTATGAATCAGCTGATAAACAATAAGCGGAATCACCAGCCATTTAGAAAATACAGTTGCGATAGCAGCGCCGAATACATCCATATGAAACACAAAAATAAATAACGGATCTAACAATAAATTCGCTATGGATGCCATAACGTTCACTCTGACCCCAAGCCTGCTGTTTCCTTCGCTTTGACATATCGCCATATAAACATTTAGAATTAACAAACCAATATAATCAAACGCGATTCCATATAAATAAAACTTACTGCCATCAAATAATTCGGCGGGAGTGGCGATCCAATGCAGAATACTTTCGGTTCCCAATAAGGTAATCACACTTAAAGAAATACCGAGAAGTCCTGCTACATATAACAAAGTTGTCGCAAAGCGACTCGCCTCTTGCGGCTTTTGTTCGCCAACTCTTGTGCCAATTAACGCAACAGCGGCAGCTGAAAGACCGCTCGCTAATGATTGAACGCACCATAAAACAGGTCCTACCAAAGAAACCGCCCCTACCTGCAGTTCACCAAGTTGACCAACCCAAAAGGTATCTACTATATTATATAAGGAATTTACCAAATTTAAAAAGAATAACGGAAGTGCCAAATGAAATAAAGCCTGTATAACACTTCTCTCATGAAATGATCGTTGTTTCATAATCAACCACTGCCAATTCATTAAAAACCAAATGCTAAAATAGCTAGTCTTGATCCAGCAACTGTATCCCCTTACTGGTTCCGATACGATCGGCACCGGCCGCAATCATCGCTTCCATATCGGCAAATGTGCGTACCCCTCCGGCAGCTTTCACTTTACATTGATCCTTTACCGTATCCTTCATCAGCTTTACATCTTCCACCGTCGCTCCGGAAGTAGAAAACCCGGTGGAGGTTTTCACAAAATCTGCCTTGGCATTCATACAAAGCTTACACGCTCTTACGATTTCGTCCTTATTTAATAAGCACGTTTCTAAAATCACTTTGATACATTTTCCGCTAACCGCTTCTACAACCGCTTCGATATCTTTTTGTACAAGCTCATCATTACCGTCTTTTAATGCTCCGATGTTAAGCACCATATCAATCTCATCAGCACCATCCGCAACTGCTTGTTTGGCCTCAAAGGCTTTGGCGGCAGTGCTCATCGCACCCAGCGGAAAACCGACTACCGTACATACCATCACATCACTGCCTTCTAACATTTTCTTACACAATGACACCCATCCGCTATTTACACAAACACTTGCGAAATCATACTCCTTTGCTTCATTACATAAAGTAACGATTTGATCTTTCCGTGCATCTGCTTTCAACAGTGTATGATCAATCATCTTATTCAGTTTCATATTCCTGCCTCCTCAAATCCTTATCTAAAGTATATCATAAATCATTCCCAAACACACCGTTTAATTATCATTCTTACTTTCGATCTGCATTCGTCGATAAGCACATAAATAAGGATGCTTTAACGCATCAGATGAGAAAAAACAAATATATAACAGTAAGAATTAAAAAGGATATCTAAATTATTGTAGGGATAAAAGTAGGCTATAAATTATCATAGGGTCAA
>CAJUGR010000132.1 GCA_910586285.1 uncultured Erysipelotrichaceae bacterium | reverse complement strand
CCTTCGGCTCGATTGTTTTGGATGAGAATTTGGCTTCGGGAGCGTGGCGTTATTTAACGGAAACAGAAGTCAATGCGCTATATGATTTAAAAAATAAGCAAGGAGAAAGATTATGAAACAGTATTTGGATTTATGTCGCCATGTCTTAGAACACGGAGAGAATCGCGGTGATCGTACCGGTACGGGCACTCGTTCGGTATTCGGCTATCAGATGCGGATGGATTTACAAGAGGGCTTTCCGCTGTTGACGACAAAGAAAGTGTTTTTCCGTGGCTTGGCTGAGGAATTACTTTGGATTATTTCCGGCAACACCAATATCCAACCATTAGTTAAGAAGAATGTTAAAATTTGGAATGAATGGCCGTATGTCGCATATACCAAAAGTGATGCATATCAGGGGGAAACGATGGATGAATTCATTGAGAAGATCAAAGCGGATGATGCTTTTGCCCGACAGTATGGGGAATTAGGCCCGGTATACGGTCATCAGTGGCGTGATTTCTTCGGAACAGATCAGTTGGCAGAATTGATTGATGGCTTAAAAAACGATCCGTTTTCCCGTCGTCATATTATCTGTGCCTGGAATCCTGCACAGATAAAGGATATGGCGTTGCCGCCATGCCATGCGTTTATTCAATTCTACGTCAGTGCCGATCGTAAATATTTATCCTGTCAGCTTTATCAGCGCAGTGCCGATATCTTCCTTGGCGTGCCGTTTAATATCGCTTCTTATGCACTGTTAACGCATATGTTGGCACAGGTTTGCGGCTATCAGCCAAAGGATTTTGTCCACACCTTCGGGGATGCACATATTTATCAGGATCATATCGCACTGATTGAAGAACAGTTGATGCGTACACCGTTACCGCTGTGTCAATTAAAATTGAATCCTGCGTGCAAGAAGCTGGAGAATTTTACCTATGAGGATATGGAACTGGTCGGCTATCAATGCCATCCACCGATTAAAGGGCAGGTGTCTGTCTGATGATTTCCTTGATTGTTGCGCATGATGAACAGCGGGGAATCGGTAAGGATGGATGGATGCCATGGCACTTACCGCAAGACTTAGCTCATTTTAAGCGGGTAACCGAACATCATGCGATTTTAATGGGACGAACAACATTTGCGGCAATGAAAAAACCGCTGCCAAATCGTTTTACCTATGTGGCTACCCGACAGCACGATGTTCATTATGATTATGAACAGGTTGCGGTAGTTTACGATCTGAACAGCTTTTTGAAGGAATGGCAAGAAAAAGATGAAATTCTGTACATATGTGGCGGTGCCCAGATTTATACGCAAGCGATGCCGTATGTGGAGGAAATGTGGATCACAAAGGTCAATGGTGTATTTCCCGCAGACACTCATTTTCCCGCTTATAACGTAATGGATTATCATTTGGAAACGGCGGATTCTTATCCGGAGTTTACCATTTGCCATTATGTGAAGCAAAAATAGAAAGGAGGGGTAGGATGCGTTTTGTCGATATCATTGAAAAAAAGAAAACCGGTCATGCGCTGACAAAAGCGGAGATTGCATATTGGATTAACGGTTATGTGAATGGAACAATTCCCGATTATCAAGTCAGTGCATTATGTATGGCAATTTATTTTCAGGGAATGGATGATCAGGAAATCGCATGGCTGTGCGAGGCGATGTTATACAGTGGCGATGTGATGGATTTATCGAAAATTAACGGTCATAAAGCAGATAAGCATTCTACCGGTGGGGTCGGTGATAAGACAAGCTTGGCATTGGCACCGATGGTGGCCGCATGCGGCGGAAAGGTCGCAAAAATGAGCGGTCGCGGCTTAGGTCATACCGGCGGAACACTAGATAAAATCGAATCAATCAGCGGCTTTCATGTCAGTCAAAGTGAGGAAAAATTTGTGCGTCAAGTCAATGAAATTCACTTGGCATTGATTGGGCAAACACAATCATTGGTACCGGCGGATAAATTGTTATATGCGTTGCGCGATGTAACGGCAACGGTGAATTCGATTCCGCTGATTGCTTCCAGTATCATGTCTAAAAAGTTAGCTGCCGGTTCGGATACAATTTTGTTGGATGTAAAATTCGGAGAAGGCGCATTTATGCCGACACCACAGGATGCGGAAGCATTAGCCAAAACGATGATTAGGATTGGTCGTCATTTCGGTAAGGATACCCGTGCGATGATCTCCGATATGAATCAACCGTTGGGTAATGCTATCGGAAATGCTTTGGAATTAAAAGAAGCCATTGCCACCTTACAAGGCAAAGGACCCGAAGATTTTACGACACTTTGTTTAGAGGCGGGCAGTATTATGCTTATGCAAAGTGAGTTGGCGGATACGATGGATCAGGCTAAGACGCTGCTGCAGAAGTCCATTGATTCCGGCAGCGCACTTGATAAATTGAAAGCGATGTGCGCTTATCAAGGCGGTGATGTAACCCAGATTGAGGATGTAAGTCGGTTGCCGCAAGCCAAACAGGTGGTCGCAATGAGAGCCAAAACGGAAGGTTATGTAAAAGAACTTCATGCCTTGCAATTAGGTAATTTAGCGATGCGCTTAGGCGCAGGCCGACAGAAAAAAACGGATACGATTGATCATTCGGTCGGGATTGTGTTGAATAAAAAGGCAGGAGATTTGGTTCATCAAGGCGATGTATTGGCGTATATTCATACCAATCATGATTTAGATGAATCATGGATTCAAGATTTTCATCAGGCTTATGCATTCGCCGCAAAAAAGGTGGAGAAGAAACCGTTAATTGAGAAAATTATAGAATCATCATAAGGCCTAAGCTCGATAATCATACTAGTATGTATGCAGCCTTACCGACTAAAAGGTAAGATCGGAGTATTCCTCATATACTATACATGAACAAAGTGATTACGTTTGGAAAATGATCGATAATGAATGCGAACACGGATGGAAAAAGTCCAGTTTACGAAACTTGACAGGCCTTAACCGATAACACTATAATCTAGTTATAAAAAGGAGTTTTCTATATTTAAGGAAGCCGGAATCAAAATAGGGAGGATAAAGAAATGCAAAGTGCTTGGAATGACAAGTGTATTATTTCCCCATCTTTAATATGTTTGGATATGTGCAATCTGGAACAGCAGGTGAAATTGCTGGAGAAGTCAGGAATCAAGATGTTGCACGTGGACATTCTTGATGGGCATTTCAGTCCAAGTATGCCGCTGGGTTTGGATACGGTGCGGCAGCTGCGGGCGAAAACCAATTTACAGTTTGATTGCCATGTTATGGTAACAGAGCAGGATTATTTCATTGATGAATTGCTGGATATCGGTGTGGAACAGATTGTGTTTCATGGAGAGACACAACCGCATATTGATGGTATGCTGAATCGCATTCATGCCAGAGGTGTAAAGGCCGGTGTTGCGTTAAAGCCGGCGACACCGCTGTCTACTTTGGATTATGTGCTGGAAAAATGCGATACGGTTTTATTGATGCTGATTAATCCGGGATATGCTTTTGTAAAAGGGGAAAAACAGGTGGCATATGCGGATCGAAAAATCAAAGAACTGCGCAAAAAAATCGATACAATGGGTCTTGAAACAAAAATTGAAGTGGATGGAAGGATTTCTCCGCAAAATATTCAGGATTACGGAAACGGACTTGTGGATATTTTCGTCACCGGAAGTACGTGCATCGATAGACATAACATGGAGGATAGCTTTGAGAAATTAAATGCATTGCGTGCATCACTGATCGGAGGATAAACGAAATGACAGATTTTAAAGAAAAATATGAAGCAGCGAGCAGTCAAGTGATTGAAGAACTGGATAAAACATTAAAAAGCATTCGCAGCGAGGAATTGGAAAAGCTGGTGGAAGCAATCTTACAGGCGGATCAGGTGTTTTTTGTAGGAGTCGGAAGAGTGATGCTGGCCTTGCAGTGTGTATGCAAGCGACTGGCACATTTGGGGATCAAAGCCCATTATGTGGGGGAAATTACCGAACCGGCAATCAAGAAGGAGGACTTGTTAATTGTGGGTTCAGGTTCCGGAGGTTCTTTATTCCCGTTAGGAATTGCGAAGAAAGCAAGAGCAACTGTGGATTGTAAAATCGTACATATCGGTTCCAATCCAAACAGCGAAATGAAGGATATCGCAGATTTCATGGTTCGTATTCCGGTAAGAACCAAGTACTATTTGGATGATGAAATTGATTCTTGTCAACCGATGACATCCCTGTTCGAACAGTCGGTATTGCTTGTGGGAGATATTCTGGCTAAGATGATTATTGAACAAAAACAGCTGGATATGAAATCTCTGTGGCAATATCATGCAAATTTAGAGTAAACAAAAAAAACGTCAGTACATTCTATATCAGAATGAAACTGGCGTTTTATCATGTAAACATTGTTGTAAATCATCAAACTTGTAAATTTTGCAGATAGAACAAGCAACAACCGCTGTCAAGATGATAGTAGAAACAGAAAAGACGAGTGATAGCATGCGGCGCTTAAATAAAGTTGTTAAGAAGGCATAAGCACATATGGA
>CAJUGR010000131.1 GCA_910586285.1 uncultured Erysipelotrichaceae bacterium | reverse complement strand
TTTTACATTCATGATAGGCACATTCCCATTCATGAAATACTGCTTCGTCATATTCTTGCGGATATTGAAGTAACAACGCATACAGCTGTTTGGTCTGGTGCTGTACAAAATCAATTTTTCGCCATAATAATTCATTGGTATTTTTCAATTCCGTCATTTTCGCTGATGCCAATCCGATCATGGCATCCGACTGGGCAAAAATACAACTGTTTTTTAAGGTTCCCGTGATCATTTTAGCCTTGATGAGCCATCCGCATTCAGACTGAGTGAATAGTGTAGAAGGAAAATAATTGCTTGCGTTATAAGCACCCCGCCCGCTCAACTATGCATGAACATAAGGCCACAAGCCTTTTAGAGAAGCCTCCGCTTGTTCAAAAATGGTCTGACAAAGCAGTTCCACACTCAGGATGACACCGGATATTCCACATCCGTTCCCCGGATTGGTCATATAGGCACATTCACCCAATGCGATATAACCGCGGCATGCCAATACCGAAAGCGGAAGTGTCATCGGAATCACCGATCCGCCTTAACCGAAACATTCCTCACTGACACCCGACATATGCGCAATCATCTCTTTCACTTCTGCTTTGGCGATCGTTTCATTATGCTGATCCGAGTTGATATAATAGCCGATATCAATAATATCACAGTAGGGAAATCCAACGATACCCTTTTTTGTGGTAAAGAGGAGTTGGTAAGAAAAACCATAGTTTTTTTAGTGAATTTTATCCAATCTTTACCTTGTTCCCTTTTTTACGCAAATTTTGTGCGATGAAAATGATTCTATTTTGTAAACAATCTTTTCTAAAAAGCAATTTCATTATATAATATTATCAATAAAAATCATAAAGAGAGGAGCGAAATAAATGCTTACCGATGCAACCCTGTATACCTTTATTTATGGAAGCTGCGTCTATTGGGCTTGTTTTTTGCTCTGTGATCTTACTTTTGTCAAAGCACTGGCGAAGCCGGCAGTATATGCGATCATTATTACCTTTTACGTTGGCATCGGCATATTGTATTTCATCACTTCCTTTTCCGCATTGACATTCATTGAATATATCATTGGCTTTCTGCCTTTTGTCATCATTCCCTTGTTATATAAAGATTCCGTTGCCAAAATTGTATTTACCTACTTCAGCAGTTTATTATTCTGTCTGATGATTCATCTTACCAGCAATATCATTACCAATCATACATTTTCCCGATTGGTTCAAACCAACATGGTTGAGAATTTGGCTCCTGATATGTTATTTCGCTTTATCACATTGTGCTTAATGTTTTTCTACTTTATTCTGGTCGTGAGCGGACTAAAAAAAGCATTCAAGAAAATGCTGGAAACAACCCCCAATAAGGTCATTGCGACCGGCTGTGTTTTGCCGATCGGTGCTTTTATCATTCTGCTGATTGATTACGTATTGCTTTCTGATTTGACCAACATGAACGGCAATGTCATCGCTCTGTCCACGCTGATGCTCTTATTGATCAGTGTTTATTTCGTCCTCTTTTCCGCATTTACAAAAGCGACCGTCGTCAAACAGCCAAATGTTGTACCGGAGAAGAATATGATGATGCGTAAAGAAATCGTTTCTGATCCGATGGATCTATTGACCAGCGGACGGCATTATTATGAAATGCTGTTAAATCACTATATCGATATGAATAAGCGCACGCAGTTACTTGATAACAACATGCAGACGATGAACTCACTTTTGGTAAATGACAATGTGGCCGGAGCCACTGTCTTCATTGATCGTATATCCAAAGCCTTTCATGATCATGATATGGTACCTGTATGTAATAACCAATCAATCAATCTCTTATTTTCTTATTATTACTACCTGTGTAAACAAGAACAGATTTATTTGGAAACCCATATCAATCTCTCCAATCAAATGCAGATTCCCGATCTGGATTTATGTATTCTGTTTGGGAACTGCATGGAAAATGCCATAGAAGCCAACGGTTATATTAAAGATCAAAGTAAGCGTTTTATCAATGTGGACTGCAAAATTCAAAACGGTCATCTTACGATTGTCATCGATAATGCGTTTGACGGTTTCATCAATAAAGTGAATAACCAATTAAAATCGCGTAAGAAGTTCGGTGGGATTGGTTTAAAGACCGTACAGGCGGTTGTCGGCAAATATCAAGGAACGATAGATATGGAATATCCTCAAAATGTCTTTAGTATTTTTGTCAAAATCCCATTAAGCCAAAAAGCGGCAAAAAAAGATCGCGTACAGGTCCAACAGGCAAAGTCTAAGAAGAATACCAATACCAAAAAGAATTCCCCCGCAAAGAGTACATCCACTAGAAAAAAGCATAAATAAAATACGTGATGATTGGTTACACCACGTGTTTTTTATTGATATTGGTTTAATCCATCATGACTTCTTTAGGAAAGTACACTTTGCGTTCTTCCTTTGTCGGACTGGCACACACCGCATGAACCATATCACTGACTTCCGAAAGCTCCCGCACCCGATGATCCTCACATAAAATCCAGATATTATGACCGCTGTCTTTTCGGCTATATGGTGAGTACAACTTCTCTGCGGCTTTATCGGTAAAGATATAATAACGCTCATCGTAATTCAGCGTGCGCAATCGTTCACGGATCATTTCACTGTCCTCTTCACAAGTAAAAGTTCGATATTCAAATAAATCGCGATCCAAAACCCGACGTGTTAAATCACGCAAAATTGCATCCTCATGAGTACGCAATAAGGAAAACCCGTAATAGGCAGCGGCTTCATCCAAACAAAACAGATCATCAATACTTGTTTCTTGTCCGGACAAAAAGGGATGGAACATTGAAACCTCGTTTAATGAATCGCGTTTCGTGCAGTATAGATCACGCATGCGGTGAAACAACATAGCGATTAACCCTTCATAACTGCGAGCGACCGGATGTAAATACACTTGCCAGTACATATGATAGCGCGCCATGATGTAGTCTTCCACACTGTGAATTCCGCTTTCTTTTACTGCCAATTTTTGATCGACAATTCGCATCGTTCGAATAATTCGCTCCAAATCAAAATGACCATAACTGGTACCGGTAAAATAAGCATCCCGCAATAAATAATCCATTCGATCCGCATCCAACTGTCCGGAAATGATTTGATTCAACAGATCGTTTTGGTGGGTTCCGGAAATGATGTTTGCTACATCATCGCTTAAGTGAGGGTGTACTTTTTGTAATGTGGCATGAATCTCACTATCCTCCGTGATGATCTTCCGGGTAAACTCCTCATGTTTACGTCGGCTAATCGCTTCAAATGCATGAGAAAAAGGGCCGTGACCGATATCATGAAGTAATCCGGCCAACATCACAGCGATTTTCTCATATTCGCTCAACTGCTGCGATAACTCCAATATTTCATGAACCATACGCCGAACGATCTCATAAACGCCCAGTGAATGTGAAAAGCGGGAATGCTCAGCGGTGTGATAAATTTGAAAATCTCCGCCCAGTTGATGAATGCGTCTTAACCGCTGCATTTCTTTGGCATTAATGCAATCCCAAATCACCTGATCTTCCACATGAATATAGCCATGAATCGGATCACGCAGTACCTTGATTTCTGCCGTCTTGTGAAACATTATCGCTCACCTCATTTCCTCATCCATTGTACACTACATCAATGCGCTTGAAAAGAATTTTTTATAACAGGTTATTCATCCTAATAAGTTATAGGCAGAATCACTTATGGATAATTCAAAAAAGTATATAAATAACGTTGCTGCAATTCGTTTGTTGCTATCGATGAATGCATGATTTTTGACAATAAGATATAAGAAATTAGCTTATTTTTCTTCTATACTCTTATAAATATCCTGTCCTGCAAAACTTTGATATATTCGCAATGATAGAAGCCAGTCCATGATCTCTTTCTAATGCAAATAGCGAACTTTCTTTTTGAAATCGCAGTTGATTGATTATCTTGATACAATCTTCATATTCAATATCTCCGGTAACTTTTCTTTTTCCTTCCATTTGAACTGTCGCAAATTTTACGACAGTTGGAATATCCTTTAATTCTTCCTTTAATGCATTGTTGATATGCTTGCCTATTGTTTTCATATCTCTGTTAAAAAGTTTTGCCAACTGTGACCGATTCAGCCATACGGTTTCATCTTTGATATTAACTTCTAATTTAACTTCTTGTTCTCAAACAAAACAATTTCATCCACTTTCTGTTTCATATCATCATCCTTTTATGATATTTCATTTTGTTTATTATAACTGCTTATACTTGACTTGCGATTTATAACTGACGATTTCATTCCCATACCTCCAAGCACATTATATCTTCAAAAAAAACTTAAAGTAAAGATTAGAAAGAATATATATTTAATTTAATCTGATTCATTAATAGGAATTCTTATCCTTATCAATTCTTATCTGGGCTATAAACTTATTATCATTTTTTTATAGCTTTGATTGAGATAAAATAACGGAGAATAGCTAAGGCCAATGAGCCTATGGAAACAGGAATGATTAAAGTCACTCCTTTTCTTTTACGATTAGTTGCTTTTAATTATAATGGTGCTTCAAACTTATAAAAAGTCCTATAAATATT
>CAJUGR010000130.1 GCA_910586285.1 uncultured Erysipelotrichaceae bacterium | reverse complement strand
GTCCTGCACACTGCCGGGAATCCCCAGTTCTTCATTCATCGCTGCTTGTGAGGTTGAGGTTAATTGCGTGACGGCAATGCACAACGGCCGTTTGCCATCGACACTTCCCTCTTCCAATCCTTCAATCGCCGCGCGCATCATCGCACTGCCTCCGGCCGCATGAAGATTAACCACATCCACGTCCAACTTTGCCAAATTTTTCATGGCTTGTTTTACCGTATTGGGAATATCGTGTAACTTCAAATCGAGGAAAATATGATGTCCCATCGCCTTGACTTCACGAATGATTTCAAAGCCGAAAGAATACGTTAATTCCATACCGATTTTTACATAAATCGGTTCCTCAAATTGTAATAAGAACTCGTATACTTCTTTGCGAGTTGAAAAATCCAGTGCTACCATTGTTTTACTCATTTTTGAATACTCCTTCCGATTGCTGCTTTTACCGATGTCATGCCATATTGAGCCAGTGCCGTTTCCAATTCATCAATAATGCGGATACAACAATATGGATCCACGAAATTCTGCATACCGACTTCCACAGCGCTTGCACCGGCATAAAGAAATTCCAACACATCCTCACCGCTTGTGATGCCGCCAACCCCGATTATCGGGATGTGAACATTTTGCGCGCATTGATATACCATGCGCAGAGCCACCGGTTTGATGGCCGGACCGCTTAACCCACCGGTCACATTGGCTAACAGCGGTTTCCCGCTCGGTAAGTCAATGCGCATTCCCATTAATGTATTAATCATCACCAAGCCATCAGCTCCGGCTTGTTCTACCGCCTTGGCAATGGCCACAATATCCGTAACATTAGGTGACAATTTCACCCAGACCGGCTTGCGAGCCGCTTGTTTACATAACGCCGTAACATGGGCTGCCAATTCCGGCTGTGTTCCCAAGGCTATGCCCCCGTGTTTGACATTGGGGCAGCTGATATTTAATTCAAAAGCACTGACATTAGGTACATCGTTTAATTTCTCGATTACTTCTACATAGTCTGTTTCATTGGCTCCGGCCACATTCACCATGATTTCCGTATCAAACTGAGCCAACCACGGCAATTCCGTTGCGATCACCTTATCCACACCGGGATTTTGCATACCGATCGCATTTAACATACCGCTCGCCGTTTCCGCTACCCGCGGTGTTTCATTGCCATAACGCGGTTGAGGGGTCGTGCTTTTCACTGCGATTCCCCCTAAACGGCTTAAATCATAAAGCTGCGCAAATTCACGCCCGTATCCAAAACAGCCGCTGGCCGGAATAATCGGATTTTTTAATCGTAAACCCGGCAAGTCAATATGTAAATCCACTTCATGACTCATGACAACACCACCTTTCCGATCGGAAATACCGGTCCCTCTTTACAAATCCGATGATACATTTCCGCGCTTTGCGCATCATGAGCGACACAGGCCATACACGCCCCCATGCCACACGCCATTCGCGATTCCAGTGAGAAATAGCCGTTGGTATAATGCTTTTCCAATGCTTTTAACATCGGCAGTGAGCCACAGGCGCAGATGAAATCGGTTGGAATTTCGGCTGTGTGAATCGCATCCAACACCGTACCTTGAACCCCATAAGAGCCATCCATCGTCGCCACAATGACGTTCGCTCCCAAAGCGCGAAACTCATCCTCATAAAATACGATATCATGATCACTGAAACCCATAACGACATCCACGTGTACTCCCGCCTCGCAATAGCGTTTCGCCAGTTCATATAATGGTGGGACTCCACAACCTCCACCGATCAATAAAACCTCGTTACGATTCGTTTCGATCGGATACCCGTGCCCCAAGGGTCCGAACACGTTGATGCTTTGCCCCACACTCATCGTACTCAATCGCTTGGTTCCTGCCCCGACAACCTTATAAATGATCGTAAAGGAATCGGGATCAATCGAACAAATACTGATCGGACGACGCAATGTCATACCGTCCACCGCAATATTGACAAATTGTCCCGGTATCATCTGATCGGTAATGGGAGAGGTAATCACCATTCGATAAATATCCTTGGCAATTTGTTTCTGTTCTATAATTTTACCATTATCACAAATCATTCTGTTTCTCCTTTCTTTGACTACTATATCAAAACGATGCTTGACCAGATTCCTGTTCTAATTCATTCATAGAAATCGCCGAGAAACTCAAGGATTCCGCTACTCTCAACATCGCTCTTGCCGTATCTAATGAAGTAAAACAGGATATATTGTTTTCTGCCGCTGTACGCCGAATCAAAAAGCCGTCCTTAGAGACACTGCTGGTCTGCGACATCGTATTGATGACCAAACTGACGCGTCCCATACGAATGAGATTTAAGACGTTGATTTCCGGATCTTCACCGATTTTAATCGCATCATGAACCTCGATTCCATGAGCGCGTAAATATCGTGCCGTACCGCTGGTCGCATAGATACCATAGCCGATCGCATAGAATCGTTTTGCGATACTTAAGGCTTCTTCCTTATCGTGATCAGCAATCGTCATCAACACATTACCGCGGTTGGGTACTTTCACCCCACTGGCTACCAGTGCTTTATATAACGCTTTTTCTAATGTCACATCTCCGCCCAAAGCTTCTCCGGTAGATTTCATCTCCGGCCCCAGAGTCGTATCCACACTGCGCAGCTTGGCAAAGGAGAAAACCGGTGCTTTCACAAAAGTTCGCTTTCCTTCCGGATGGATTCCCGTCTGATAACCTTGTTTTTCTAAGCTGTCACCGATAATGCAGCGTGTTGCCACATGCGACATCGGTACACTGGTAATCTTGCTTAAAAACGGAACGGTACGTGAAGAACGCGGGTTGACCTCTAACACATAAACCTGATCATCATGATCTACGATAAACTGAATATTATATAAGCCGATAAAATGAAAACCACGGCCGATACGAATAGTGTAATCCACGATGTGCTCTTTGAGAGCATCACTGAGTGTCGGTGCGGGATACACCGAAATGCTGTCACCGGAATGCACTCCGGCGCGTTCGATATGTTCCATAATACCGGGAATATAGACATTTTCACCATCGGCGATCGCATCGATTTCCACTTCCTTGCCGACAATGTATTTATCAATCAAAATCGGCGCATCATGACTGATTTCCTGCACGGCACAGCGCATATATACCCGCAAATCTTCATCATTGTATACGATTTCCATTGCCCTTCCTCCCAATACATAGGAAGGTCTTACCAACACCGGATAACCAATGCGATTGGCAATATCCACCGCTTCTTCTACCTCGGTAGCGGTTTCTCCCAACGGCTGAGGAATTTGTAACTCGTGCAGCATTGCCTCAAACGCATGGCGATCTTCCGCCCGATCAATATCCGATAAATCGGTACCTAATATTTTCACCCCGTGTTCCACCAAACCCGCCGCCAAATTGATGGCCGTCTGTCCACCGAACTGTACGATGACACCCAAGGGCTGTTCCCATTCAATGACGTGCATTACATCTTCCAACGTCAAAGGCTCAAAATACAGTTTATCCGAGATTGAAAAATCCGTCGATACCGTTTCCGGGTTATTATTAATGACAATCGCTTCATAACCGCATTCCCGCAACGTCATAACACAATGTACGGTCGCATAATCAAACTCTACCCCTTGGCCGATGCGAATCGGTCCGGAACCGAGTACGATAATTTTAGGGCGATCAGAACGCTTCGACTCATTTTCCTTTTCATAAGTAGAATAGTAATACGGGGTTGCGCTCGCAAACTCGGCTGCACATGTATCAACCGTTTTATAGACCGGCCAAATCGCATGTTTTTTTCGCAATTCATAAATGTCGCACTCTTTCCTGCTCCATATTCGGGCAAGATAGGAATCCGCAAAACCATTTTCCTTCGCCTTGCGCAAGAGTGCAAGATCGTCACGATGATCACGCAGCGCTTTCTCCAAATGCACTATCTGTTCAAAATGATGCAGGAAAAAGAAATCAATTTGGGTGATCTCATGGATGCGTTTCACATCCTCCCCGCGCCGCAGTAATTCCACAATCACAAACAGCCGACGATCATCTTGTATCACCACTCGCTCCCACAGATCCAATGTTGTGCATGCGGAAATTTCCGGATCCTCGATGTGATCCCATTTCATTTCTAATGAGCGAATCGCCTTCAAAAAACTTTCGGGAAAATTACGGCCGATGGACATGACTTCTCCGGTAGCTTTCATCTGCGTTCCTAAGCGCCGATCGGCGTGGTTAAATTTATCAAAGGGAAAGCGCGGTAATTTCGTGACGACATAGTCAAGCGCTGGTTCAAAACAAGCATAGCTTGTATGGGTAATCGGGTTAATCATTTCATCCAAACTCATGCCGACCGCGATTTTCGCAGCCAATTTGGCAATCGGATAACCGCTGGCTTTGGATGCCAAGGCGGAGGATCGCGATACCCGCGGGTTGACCTCGATCACATAGTATTCAAAACTCTCGGGATTTAACGCCAGCTGTACATTACAGCCACCGCAAATCCTCAAGGCGCGAATAATTTTCAAACTGGCATTGCGTAACATTTGATGCTCGCGATCACTTAATGTCTGCACCGGAGCTACCACCATTGAATCTCCGGTGTGAATGCCCACCGGATCAATGTTTTCCATATTACATACCACAATCGCCTGATC
>CAJUGR010000129.1:4266-4691 GCA_910586285.1 uncultured Erysipelotrichaceae bacterium | reverse complement strand
AAATAGAACTGCTTAAAGATAAATTTCATATAATTGTTCCAATATTAGATGGACATTCAGGTAGTGATAAAGATTTCACATCTATCGAAAATAATGCCTTAGAAATTATAAATTTCATAAATGAAAATGATAATGGCAAAGTAAAACTAATTGGTGGCTTATCTTTAGGAGGACAAATCTTGTTAGATATTCTATCCAAAAATCCTAATATATGTGAATATGCTATTGTTGAAAGTGCTTTAGTAATGCCAATGAAATTTACTTATAAAATGATAGCGCCAACTTTTTATTTATCATTTAATTTGATAAGCAAAAAATGGTTTTCAAAACTTCAGTTTAAAAGTTTAAAGATTAAAAATAGTTTATTCAATTTGTATTATGAGGATACTTGCAAAATTACCAAAAGTAACATGATTGCCTTTATG
>CAJUGR010000129.1:0-4256 GCA_910586285.1 uncultured Erysipelotrichaceae bacterium | reverse complement strand
GAAATAAAAGATAGTCTATCAAAGACGCAAGCAAAAGTAATCGTGTTAGTTGGAAGCAAAGAAAGACCAATTATGAAAAAATCAGCAGCCAAAATTGCGAATTTAATACCTGGTAGTGAATTTGAAATATTGCAAGGATACTGCCATGGAGATATAAGTATAAATCATGCAGATCAATATGTGGAAAGAGTAAAGAAATTAGTTTGTTAAATTATAATTTGTAGAATAGTATTGTGATTGATATTTTTTTGAAAATGATAAATATAGAAATGAGGTATATACGAACATAGAATTCAGCAATGGGAGGCGGTAAACTTCTTGTGGCAGTGACTCTCAAGGTTCAAAAGTAGGGGAAAACTCCTACTTTTTGCTTGGAAAAATAAAATATAACAAAAAAATGGATTTAACGGCTATTATGCAAAAGAAAGAATTTACTTTTTACTTCCCTTTATGAACAAAATAAGGTAAAATAGGAAAGGTGATATTATGCAGCAGTACTTTGTAAGCGGAACGATTCGATTACAAGAACCGGTGCTTTTCAATGATCAACAGCTTCATCATATTCAAACGGTACTGCGCATGAAAGAGCGTGGACAAATTCGCTTGGTGGATGAAACTTCCCAGGTGTTTATCGCAGAGCTGCACCATCAAGACGGTTGTATGGTGGCCATACCGATTCGCAAGATCGAAGCAGTGACCAATCGCATTTCCATTACCTTGGCGCTGGCGTTAATCAAAGGCGAGCGTTGGGATTATGCCTTACAAAAATGCAGTGAACTCGGGGTGGAATCAATTCAGCCACTCATAACTTCCCGCTGTGTGGTAAAACTAAAAGCATCTGATCTGCAAAAAAAGCGGCAGCGATGGAATCGCATCACGATGGAGGCCTGTGAACAATGTCAACGGGCGGATTTGGTTACGGTAAATGAGCCTTGTGCCATTTCGCAGTTGTCAGCCTTGAGTGCAAATGTCAAGCTTTTGGCTTATGAAAATGCGGATGCGACAGGGGAACATATTGTTTCCTTTGTAAAGAATCATCCCAATGTACGCTCGATCCTGGTTGCCATCGGTCCGGAAGGTGGCTTCACCGCTTCAGAGGTGAAGCAGTTTCACGAACAGGGCTTTCAAAACATATCGTTAGGACGGCGCATTTTACGCGCGGAAACCGCAGCGCTATCCGCAGTGAATCTATTATCGTTACTATATGAGAATTAAGGGGCGTTAAGAATGAAGAGCTTAGAAGATATTCTGAATAAAAAATATCATAAAAAGATCGAAAAACTGTCCACGTACAAAGAAAAACTGAAAGAGATGCAAAGCACTTTTAAGGAGTTTGGCATTGCCTGTGTTGTAAAGGATGAGTGGTCTTTTTATCGTATTGAAACGATATATGAAGGCATTAAAAATAAGAAGGCCTTTGAAGAGACATTTTTGCGTACCTATGTAGAAATGCATGACTTCTGGAATGATCTTGATTATCAGGAGCGCAAACATCAGATGAATGTAGATATTGATCAAATGCGGAAAGAACTGAAATCCTTTCCCTATGAAGGTGATGATATTTATATTCCGATGTTTGATCCGCGCATGAATCGTTTATATACCAAAGAGATCGTATTATTGGAACTGAAGCAGTATAAACGTTTCATTACCAAGTTTGACGATGTCATCATTGAAAACCAATACGGAGTTTTACCGTATATTTATAACTTTTCCAGTTGTCTGTATGTTTGTGGTGAAGAACATTTCTTTTGTATCTTTAATCCGGATGTGAATCGTCTTTATTTTATTGAGAATTTCCATTGTATTCATACGTTAAATTTTGATCCGGCACGCAGTATCAATGCCAACATGGAGGAATTGCGTGACATTGCCGAAGCGTATATGCGCAATGATGAAAGTTTGTGCGCACAGCGAATTGTCGGCAGTATGTTGGTCAGTGAATACATGAAAAAGAAAGTGAGTAAACTGATCCGCAGGCAGAGAAGAAAATAGGCGTTTCTGCTTTCTTTTTTTGTATGCCGGGTTTGCGTTTACCAGATGCTTGGTTTGTTGTATAATAATCGGCGAGGAGGGAAGGAATGACAACGTTTGCGATTGCGACCTTGGGCTGCAAGGTCAACACTTATGAGTCGCAGGGATATGCGCAGGGGTTGCGTGAATACGGATGGGAGGAAGTGGGGTTTAAGGAAACGGCAGATGTGTATCTCATTCATTCCTGTGCCGTTACGAATACGGCTGCGGCCAAATCACGGCAGAAAATCCATCAGGCTCAGCGTCAAAATCCCGAAGCATGCATTGCGGTTGCGGGCTGTTATGCCCAGATTGCTCATGAACAATTAGCGCAGGATCCCCATATTGACCTAATTGTCGGCAGTGATCAAAAGGAACAGCTTCCGGCATTAATACGACAAACGTGGGAAGATCGTAAACGTCGGGTATTGATACATGATATGCGGCAGGTGAATGCGTTTGAAGCGATTGCCGTTCAGCGCTTTTCTCATCAAACGCGCGCCTATTTAAAAGTACAGGATGGATGTAACCAGTTTTGCAGCTACTGCATCATTCCTTATACTCGTGGTGCAGAGCGTTCTTTAGCGCCTGAGGAAGTGTTAAAAAAAGCCCGAATGTTAACGGCCAACGGTCATGCGGAAATTGTTTTAACCGGGATTCATACCGGTCGTTACGGACGTGAACATGGCATGAGTTTGGCCCGGCTGATGAAGCTTTTATGTGATGAAGTAAGCGGCTTGCAGCGCTTACGGATTTCTTCTATTGAATGTAATGAAGTTAGTGATGAATTGATTGCGCTGATGAAGCAGGAAAAGCGAATCGCCCGTCATCTGCATATTCCGCTTCAAAGTGGCGATAATACCATATTGAAAGCGATGAATCGACAGTATACATTAACCGATTATGAACAGCGTATTGCGGTGATTCGCAAAGAATTGGACCCCATCAGTATTTCCAGTGATGTCATCTGTGGTTTTCCGATGGAAACGGAAGAACAGTTTGTGTCCGGCATGGATGCCATTCGCCGTATGAAACTAAGTTTTCTGCATGTCTTTCCCTATTCCAAACGGGATGGTACCAAAGCGGCAGCGATGAGCGGTCAGCTTACGAATGTGATCAAAAAGCAGCGGTCAAACCGGCTGATGGAATTAAGCCAAGAACTGCACCGGGAATATTTACGCTCGTTTCTGCAGCGAGCAGTGGATGTGTTATGGGAACGAGAAGAAAACGGCTATATGGTGGGGCATAGCGGCGAATATCTGGAAGTATACGCACCTTATGACAGCACCAAGCTGCATAAAATGGAAACCGTGATTATTCGTGATATTCAGGATGATCACGCAATCGCGTAAAACGCGGGAGGTGAGAGGATGAAACTTTCGCAAATATTTGATCAGGCACCGGATTTGGAAATTAGCGGTTTATCGAGTGATTCGCGAACGGTAAAACCGGGTGATATGTATTTTTGTCTGGAAGGACTGCACAGTGACGGTCACACCTTTATTGATCAGGCAATCGAAAAAGGGGCTTGTTGCATCGTACACAGTCGTCCGTTAGAGCAGATGAAGGATGGAATTGCCTATATTCGTGTTAATGATGTGAATGCGACGCTTAATTTGATCGCATCAAAATTCTATGCGTATCCCAGTCGTACTTTAACGATGTTTGGAATAACCGGAACCAATGGCAAATCATCGGTTGCCAGTATTATTCAGGATACATATTCTCATTTTGCGCCTTGCGGTTATATCGGTACGATTGCAATACGCTATGGCGATCATGTTTTTCCACCATCCTTGACAACACCAGATCCCATTTGTATTCACAGTACCTTGAAGAATATGGTGGATGCGGGCATGAAAGCCTGTGCTTTGGAAGTATCTTCACATGGCTTGGAGTTGGGACGGGTACAATCCATCGATTTTGATATTGCCATCTTCACCAATTTGACTTATGATCATCTTGATTTTCATGGAACGTTTGATAATTATTTCGCGGCCAAGAAGAAATTGTTTGCGAATTTGAAAGAAAGCGGTGTGGCAATATTAAATGTGGATGATGCTTATTATGAGCCGTTAAAAGCCGCAACCAAAGCAAGGGTTGTGACCTATGGTATTCACAAGGATGCTGATTATCGCGCGGATGAGATTCATATCGGTACCGAAGGCTCTACTTTTACCTTGTATCATGATGATGTCGCTTATTGTGTTGCGACCAATCTGGTGGCTCTTTATAATATTTAT
>CAJUGR010000128.1 GCA_910586285.1 uncultured Erysipelotrichaceae bacterium | reverse complement strand
CATTTCTTTGGATAAGGTTGAATCCGTTGTATAAATGAAATTCTGTGATCCTGCCAAAACGGTAAAGGTTAATTCCGCAATGGCATCAGCCTGTCCAAGTGAGCCTTTCTTTTCTGCGATAATAATTACATTACCGACATTTTTGATTTTCACCGCACCACTGTTAGCGTTCACTTCAATCACATTCGTTGGTTCCCCATCTTTTAATTTATAAGTAACCTGATTATTATTAGAACTTCCTTTCACTGTCGCAAACACAACAACATTCGTATCGCTGATTTTCACACTCTTTTGCGTAATCATCGTACTCGATGATGAATTCTCGTAGAAATGCAAATTCTCAGCCGGTGCCATGCCGACATTCACGGTGATCGGAATATCCTTACTGCTCCATTTATCACTCACAGTAATTGTGAAATTATAACCTCCAACCGCCAGATTTGCAGTTGTCTGTATCACACCGGTATTGGCATTTACGGTGAAGAAGCTTCCGTCACCTCCACTTTTAATCGTATAACGGAAAGTGGTGCTGCTTCCCCCTATCGTATCAGGAGTACCGAGTATTCCTTTGACGGTTCCTATCGTTCCGTTTATTTTGATATTTGCTTGACCCATTGAAAATGTCGGAATATTGATATCACTGGAATTACTATGCGGTGTCACAATTCCGTCAACACTTCGATAGAAGACGATCTCTTTTTCTGTATGATTTAAATCAGCATTTCCGATTACATCATCATATAAAGTTGCACGTATCTTTACTTTTCCAAAAGCACCATTTCCCTTATACTGTATTTCTCCACTATCCGGATCAATGTCTATCAATCCGATATCTCCTCCGCTGACTGTGTAATTAATTTTTAATTGTGGAATATTAAGATCAGCAACTGCTTTTTCTATCCAGGAAAGATTTGTATCATCAATTGATTTTTTTGTTTGATCCGGGTTTTGAAAAGCTATGCTTGGAGCATTATTGGTAATTGTTAAATGAACATTGTTTGAAATTTTTGTTCTATAAGGATCTTTGCTAAAATCATCGGGTGAATAGTACACGTTTTCATTTAAGCTTTCATCAACTACTTTGATCTTAAAATAATAATCTCCCATTAATAAATTTCCGATTTGTTTTACTTCGGCCGTTCCGTTTTGTGCATCGGTTTCTAAAGTAAAATACTGAGATGGTGTTGATGCATTTCCATTTCCATGTTCATCAGTATCATAAATGTAGAAATGAAACGGTCCTTTGCCTTCTACCGTATTCACATCTACGACATGGGCACCGGCACTATTTTCTTCACTGTAAAATTGCTTTGTCAATGAAGTGCCGACATTAACCGATTTTATGATTCCCTTCTGCGGTAAATTGATCTCAAAAACAGGCCGTATTATACTGCTGACACTTCCATTATCAATACATATATGTCGATACGGTGAATAAGGTCGATTTCCACCATACCAGTATAATATACGTTGACTTCCATCTTTTTCCATCCAGAACTCATTTCCTACACTTGCTAAATTCGAAATCATCCCTTCATTTGCGGTTATGAGATCATATTCCGCTAATGTCATCATACGTAAAGTAGAAACATCATTATTAGCTCTTACGGTTTTACCTATTGCATCATCATTTGTGGACGCATCGTAATTGCTTTGTGCTGCTTGAAGCTTCGCAGGAATAGACGGTGAATAGATGCCACCGGATACATCTTGTCCTAAAATATACCCTTTACCGGTGGATGTATCCGCGTAAATAATACTCCATTCCAAACCTCCCATAGTAAAAGTATTTTTATTCGTTCTTTCAAATACATCGCCCGGTCCGTAATACGAATCAGAAACCGGCGCAGCTAAAAGATTCATATTGTGAAATCCATAAGCAATAGAACTTATGCTTAATATTGTTATCAAAAATATGATACATTTCTTCCACATATCCATTCTTCCTTTCAGAAAAAACTACGATGAAACAAAAGGATACTCATGACGAATATCCCACCGACTCTGTTCCTTGCAATTATGTGCTACGTTTTGTTTTAAAAAGGTTCAATAGATTTAAATTTTTTTTAATTTTTTTTATTTTGATAATCTTGCTTCATAAGCCGCAGCCCAATTACGATCTACTAACTGTTCATAATAAAGACCGCCAAACAGCTTTAATTCATTATATAGGGAGTATACTTCCGCAATCTCATTCTCACTTTTTTCCCTGATCATTTCCTCACAGCACGCCCATTCAATTAAAGTAAAGTAGGCATCCTGCGCATTATCAATTACTTCATTACCCACTGTCTGTTCGCTAAAATGACGTTGATGTGAATCATTTTCCTGTATCGTTGATTGCGGTGACTCATCGTCATCTAAGAATAAATAAACGCCCGAACCAATTAAAAGTACGGAGAGTGCTCCTATGATTACCTTTGCGCCAACTGTATGGGAGATCTTATGAGAAATGTGTTGTTTCTTTACCGAAAACAGCGGCACCCCGATCACTTCTTCTGCCAATTCCTTTGCCAACAATGCCGCAATCATGACATCCAACTGATGGAAGTCAATGGCTTGACCGTGCATTTGTTCATATTCATCCAATGCCTGTTTTAAATAATTCCTGCCATAAGATAAACGACTTTTCACGGTTCCTGTCGGTATTTCCAAAATATCGGCAATCTCTTTAATGCTCATCTGTTCTAAATAAAACAGGATAATAATCGCACGTTGTGAATCGGGGAGCTGATCTAAACAAGACTGCAAAGCTTCTTGATCGCTGGTAAAATGAACAAACTGCTCCGGAGTAAATTCTCTGCGCTCTTCCGCAATCGTACCAATCACCGGCTCATTTTCAAAATCAGTTGTAACATATTTATTTTTGCGAAAGATTTTCTTGCATTTAGAATGAACGATTTTATACATCCATGCTTTAAAATATGAGTTCTCTTTTAATGTAGATATAGAGCGATGAATTTCAATAAAGGTATCCTGTACCGCATCTTTCGCATCCGCTTCATTATGACACAGTTTAAATGCAAAGTAATATGCCAGTTTATAGAATTCCCGATACAGTTCTTCAAAGGCATTCTCATCTCCGCTTTTTACTCGGTCTATTATTTCACAGCGATGTTCATTCATATGATTCACAACCTCTCTTTTTTTTATCATAAGTTACAATTTTATGATTGTCAACTGTTAAATTTTACATTTATATGATAAAAATATCTTTAGAAGTCGTGAAAAAGGCGTATTTATCAGATGATATAAACATTTTAGAAAATTTTATATTTTAATTTTTTTTGATATTCTTTTCTTATTCATACATATTTTACGCAAGACCATGATGCATGGTTATCTTTCTTATATGTGCCTACGGTTCAAGGCTTCAGTAAAACTTATAAAATCATTGTTTGATACAAAAGAAAGAAAATAAAAAGGCATGATCGGCAATAAAATCACACCTATTTTACCCGTTAAAAATCAAGCGGTTAGAATCTCGATTCCATGTTCGGTAATCAAAACCATATTTTCCCATTGGGCACTAAGACTGCCATCGGAAGTATACGACGTCCAACCGTTATCCGCATCAATGTATAAATGCCAATCCCCGGCGTTGATCATCGGTTCTACGGTGATGATCATTCCCGGGCATAACACCATTCCGGTACCGCGAATTCCAACATGGGCAACAATCGGGTCCTCATGAAATTCCTTTCCGACACCGTGACCGGCAAAATCACGCACAACGCTGTATCCGTTTTGATGCGCATGAGCCACAATCGCAGCGCCGATATCACCGACATGCCCCCATGGCTTGATCGCCGCAATTCCGATTTCCATACATTCCTTGGTCACCCGAACAAGGCGTTTCGCTTCCTCATCCACATTACCGATCATAAACATTCTGCTGGCATCGGAATAATAACCGTGATAAATGGTGGACACATCTACATTGACAATATCCCCATCTTTTAAAATGATAGACTCATCCGGGATGCCGTGACACACTTCATCATTCACACTCGTACAACAGCTTTTCGGAAAGCCTTCATAATCAAGCGGTGCGGGTATCGCGCCATGTGAAACTGTATAGTCATACACCATCTGATCAATTTGCGCTGTACTCATACCAGCCTGAATGTGACTTGCCACATGATCGAGAACACCGGTATTAATCTGCGCACTCTTACGTATTTCCACCAAATCTTTAGTACTTTTAATCAAATAACGATCCGGCATATGATTGCCTTTTAATTTCATCATCTGATACTTTTCATCGAATTTTTCATGACATTGTTTATATTTCTTACCGCTGCCACACCAGCACAGCGAATTGCGTTTAACTTCCATAGTATTGTCCTCTCATTTCAAGCAATAGTATAGCACGAATGAAAGGATAATTCACGTTAGGAAACGCAAATCACTTAAATTATTTCAATAAAATTCTAACTTTGTTAATAAAAAAATGGAGCAATCTGTGGGTCAAAATGTGGGTCAAGACCGGCTGATATATGAAAAAAGCCTTTTATCCAAAGGCTCAACAAACACTATGGCGGAGACGGTGGGATTCGAACCCACGGACGCTTTCACACGTCAACTGATTTCGAATCAGTCTCGTTACAACCACTTCGATACGTCTCCGTTTTTTCCGTCTTCTATTATAACGGATTCTAAAGAAAAAATACAGTTTTTATTGAAAACTTTAGTAATAAAACGATAATTACATGGACTGATGATGAAGATCCCAACGGCAATAACAGTATCAATATTATAATTTATATGTAATTCGTCAAAATCGCAAAATGCTGAAAATCATTTAAATCTATGTAACGATTTTGGA
>CAJUGR010000127.1:2399-4998 GCA_910586285.1 uncultured Erysipelotrichaceae bacterium | reverse complement strand
GACAGCGTATGCACAGTGGTTACACTCAGAAAGGAACGATCCAAAATCGGTTCCAAATCATAACCCAGCTGTTGCGTGATTGAGGGGCAAAGTGTTTCGCCTTCATATACCGCAATAATAACATCACGAGTGCTTTCTTTAATACATGTATATTCTGCCTGTTTCATAGTATTCCTCACTTTCCACATCGGTATTATATCACCTTTTTCATAATTTAATCAGGTCAATCCATCGGTTCTTTCATCAGCTGATAAGCAATCAGCCATTGATTCAGCTCTCGAATAATCGCATCGCCGTCTGAGCGATTCATCGTATAAATGCCGACAAGATACGGCTGGGGAGTATAAACGATTCCGACCGCATGTAAATTATCTGCGAACTGACCGTACTTTTGGGCAATTTCAAACACATCTGTGCTTGACTGTAAGAAGCATCCCACGGCAGCATTCTTCATATAAGAGATCACTTTCGCATATTTCTTCTGATCTTGAAACAGCTTTTTCATCACATCACTCATATAATTCATCGTCACGACATTTTGGGTATAAAATTCACGCGGCAATGTTTGAGTGCTGTATTGTGCCAACTGATCACGGAATTTCCCAAACCCGCCCAGTCCGCGCACCAACATATTGGTAGCGGTGTTATCGCTGTTTTCAATGCTTTGTTTTTGCAGGTACATATATGAAATCGCCTCGCCGATGTGATGTTTCTTCAGTGTATCACCGCCGCCTTCTTCCATATCGCTCTTAATCAAAACGAGTGTATCCTCCCCTTTACGACTTCCCTGAGCATACGCGTCTTCATAAAGCATATTGAGCGGTACTTTGATCGTACTGGCGGCATTAATCAAACGATTCTCATTATACAGGAAACTCTCTTCATCCCCTACTGAATAATAGAAAAAAGCGAAGGAATTTGAAGAAAGCCGCTTTTGGCGAATAAACTCATTCACAAGCTGTTGTACCGTCTGCACATCGGGAAGCTTAGGCAGCTCCAGCGTTTCCTTTTTCACCGTGACGCTTTGGCATGCGGTTGCTGTATTGGCATATTTATCTTTTGCGATGACACAAATCTCCTGCTTTCCGCTTTTGATTTCATTTGGTGCCGGTTCCACTTCCAATGTCACATCGCTCTCATCCTGAACTTCCCAGAAATCATTCATCACGGTATGTTGATTATATTTATATATCGTTATTTGGTTCTGATCACTAAAGGTTATCACCGGCGGTTGGTCATCCACAATCGCAATTCGCAGTTGAAAACGCTCTTGTTCAAACTCCACTTCTACGTCATAAGTGCCGATATCCTTCATCGCAAACAGTTGAGGATCAAACTCTACATCTTTGTAATGAGCGCCATAGGATAAATAGGCATCACTGTTCGTCGGAATCGCTTCTCCATACGAAAAAGTAAACAATGACTGTTTCACGCGCGGATGTTCATTCATGATGAAAAGCATGGCCGCTATCGTCATCATGACAATGCCGAGGAACATTTTTCTGATGCGCTTTTTCGATGAACTGTCAGTTTGCTGTTTCATCCTTTTCCTCCCCTGAAGCCTTCATCCTGATAAATACGATCAAGCTGCGCAAACCAATGGGCAAACAAGTCCGCTTCTTTCATCGTTCGATTTGCGTTGCTTGTGCTGGGACAATAAACATATTCCACCGCTGTTTGATTGGCCATCATCCGTTCAAACAGCGTAAAACTCTTTTTACCGTTACATAGAATCAATGAAATTTCGGGATACTTCTTCAATAATTCCGGAATGTCGTTACATACTTCATTACGAATAGCCGAATCCAATGATCCGATTCGATCACAGCTGCCGATCACATCCCATAAAATGATGTCGTGATCGCGAATACATCGCTTTTTCGCTTCATAATCAGGAAGATCCACATGAAAATATTCGGCCATCATCGGCCAAAAACGATTGTGCCGATATCCGTAGTATTCCTGTTTTTCCAAAGAAGTCACACTGGGCATCGAACCGAGAATCAATAGGCGCGGATGTTTGGCGATGATTGGTTCAAACCCGTGCAGAGACAACTTCTTCTCCTTTTAGATCATGTGGCAATGCTTCTTTTACGACTACTTGGACAAAGCTGCCCAACGGGATAAAGCGGGAACTGCGAAAGAACACCAGACCGTCCACCTCGTCCGGCGCACTGGATTGACTGCGTCCTCGATAGATACCGCTGAGCCCATCCTGTCCTTCAACCAAAACTTCGATCACTTTTCCGACCATCTCCTGTTGCTTGGTCAAAGAAATCTGTTCCTGTAATTTCATCAGCTGTGCCAAACGCGCTTCTTTCACCTGCGGCACAATCGCTCCCGAAAAGGAAAATGCCGGTGTGTTTTCTTCCGGAGAATAGGTAAACGCACCCATGCGATCCCACTTAATATCCTGCACAAATTGGATAAGGTCACTGAATTCCGTTTCGCTTTCCTGCGGGAAACCGACAATAAAGGTCGTGCGCAGCGTTGGATGTTCGTGATAGGATCGAATCATATCTATCAATTTACGGATATCCGCAACACTTCCGCGTCGATTCATGCGTTTCAATATCGCATCATTGGCATGTTGTAAGGG
>CAJUGR010000127.1:0-2389 GCA_910586285.1 uncultured Erysipelotrichaceae bacterium | reverse complement strand
GCACCACTTTGGGCAATTCTGCCATCCCGGCCACAAGTTCTTCCGTGATTTCATCCGGATACATATACAAAATCCGAATCCAGTGAAAGCCTTCAATTTCATGAAGCGCCCGCAATAATTTTAACAATGACAATTCTCCATATAAATCCACTCCGTATTTGGTCGTATCCTGCGCGATCAACACCAGTTCCTTTACCCCTTTTTCTGCCAAATTACGGGCTTCTTCCACCAACTGTTCGATCGGAAAAGAAACATTCGCGCCGCGAATCAACGGAATTGCACAATACGTACAACAGTTACTGCAGCCCTCGGCAATCTTTAAATAAGCCGTCCACGGTTTTGATGCCAATAACCGCTCACTTTGCGCAAAAGCAGGCATAGGAGAACTGCTTAATAATTCTTGTAAGCGCTCATGAAGATGGGGATATTCCCGAATACTGATAACCGCATCAATTTCCGGTATCTCCCGGCGCAGATCATCCTGATAACGCTGTGCCAGACATCCTACCACAATCAATTTTTTCAGTTTTTGTTGCTTATAAGCCGCCATTTCAAAAATCGTATTGATCGCTTCTTCTTTCGCCGAATTGATAAATCCGCATGTATTGATGATCATGGCCTCGGCATCTTTAGGGTGAATTACCAACTCATGACCACCTGCTTTTAACATCCCCATCATTTTTTCACTGTCCACTAAATTTTTACTACAGCCCAATGAGATCAATCCGACTTTCATGACAATTCCTCCGTATCCGTTCTTTAATATGAACATTTGTATTTTAATCTAATTCTATTTAATGGTATTTAATATATTATCACGTTTTATCTTTTTCATAAAGGAAGAATTGTGAAATGACTACGATTTCATAATCATTTTATTTCATCACCAGTAATGTTATAATGCTAAAAGAGATTTCATCCATCGCAGCTATTCAGTACTTCTTTCATCAGCCTTTCCTTCATCCCAAAGCAACATCCAGTGCCAACATCAATGTAAAACCACATGCAAAACAAATGGTTCCGATGTTGGAATGATGGCCTTGAGACATTTCCGGTATTAGTTCTTCCACCACGACATAGAACATAGAGCCGGCCGCAAAACTCAGCAAATACGGCAACAGAGGCTCCACATAGTGAGCCGCCAAGATGGTTAAAACCGCTGCCAGCGGCTCGACAACGCCCGACAGCACGCCGGACAGAAATGCTTTCGCTTTGTTCATTCCCTGGGAACACAAGGGCATTGAAATGATTGCCCCTTCGGGAAAGTTTTGAATCGCTATCCCCAAAGAGAGAGTAAGGGCACCGGTAAGTGTCACGGTTTCACTGCCTGATAACCACCCCGCCAACAAAACGCCGACTGCCATACCTTCCGGTATATTATGGAGTGTCACTGCCAGCACCATCATCGTTGAATTCTTCAGTTTGGTTTTTGGCCCCTCCGGTTCACGGCTTCCCTGATGCAAATGAGGAATGGTGCGATCCAAAATGAACAAAAACAAAATTCCGAGCCAAAAGCCGCTTACCGCCGGCACAAATGACCAGAAACCCCATGATACAGACTGATCCATTGCCGGAATTAACAAACTCCAGATGGATGCTGCTACCATCACTCCTGCCGCAAAACCGATCAAAGCTTTTTGAACCGATAAATTTAACTCTTTTTTCATCAACAAAACACAAGCAGATCCTAATGCCGTTCCCAGAAACGGTAGCGCTATCCCTTGTAATATTTCCATCACTCTTCACCCTTTCCGCAAGCCCATTATCGTTAGTCCAAGCTAACTTATGTGCAAAGCTATCCTATCATAAGTAATGGAACTTTGTCAAAGATTATGATAATTTCAATTTACATAAAATCATCTTATCATTATGAAAAATTTGAGCGTAAAAAAACAAGGAGACAATCTCCCTGTTCTTTTGAGTGTTCATTAACGCATATTGAAAGGTTTGATGGTCTTCGGAATGCCGTTTTCCATGATCAATGTCGGTTCACCCTGAATTAACGGTGTAATATAATCATAGAATTCCTGTGTCAAGCCTTGGTAATCCGGTAAAATCCATTCAGTCGGAACGTGTTTTACGTGGTTGGCAAAGTTTTCCGCCGGTCCGCTGATGAATTTCGCATTGTATTTACCGTCAATACATTCGCGCTGTACGGCAACAACTTCACCGGTAAACTTACCATCGGCGCTGTGCATATGAGCCGACATACCCAATTCATAAGCCTCAGTTACATCCACCAAGGACTGTGCGAAGTTAGAGGAACGTGCAGCACTGCTCAAATCCTGAACCTTTGCCCGCGGTGCAATGCCTGCTTCCAAAATCATATTCTTCAAAGTTTCTCCGGCACCACCCAATACTGCGTGACCAAAGCCGTCATTTTTCGCTT
>CAJUGR010000126.1 GCA_910586285.1 uncultured Erysipelotrichaceae bacterium | reverse complement strand
ATCATGAAGATCACGCGTTCAGCGGAAGGCATACCGGTCAAAAAACAACTGACAAGCGGTGCCATCAAACCCAATAACGCTCCATATTGCCAGCCCAGCACCATCCCGCCAATCAATACTGGAATATGCATCGGCAAAAAAATCTGTCCGGCTTGCTGCATCCCGATGAGATGAAATATTTGCGGCAACAGCAATGCCAAGGCAAGGCATAATGCTCCAAATGTCATTTTACGTGTTTTCATTACCATTCTCCCTTCGTTAATCTGTTTCATTATCGCTTTCATAAAAAGCGATTTTCTGCGTAAGACGATCTAACGTCTGTTGTAATTCTGCCATCCGTTTTATTAAATTGGCACGCTGTTCGATCAATAATTGCTTTCTTGCCTCTGAAGTATGATCTCCCTGTTGATAAAGTACAACATATTCACTCAATGCATCAATCGGCATTCCGGCTGAACGCATACATTGGATGAATTTAACCCATCCGAGCGATTCCTCATCATAATCACGAATGCCGTTCGCATTACGCGGTACCGGCGGAATCAATCCGATCCGCTCATAATAGCGCAGGGTAGCCTGCGTAATCTGAAATTGTTTACTGACTTCTTTAATTTGCATAGCAAACTCCTTCTCTACGCATAAAGTATAACACTTATAGTTTACTTTAAGTCAAGCAGGAAAAACAGCGTTTTTCAAAGTCACTATGCTTGTTTTACCAACTTCATCATCCGGTGGAGTAAAACATATTCAGCATACGTATCCATAGCACAATATTTTAACAGGGCCATCCGAATTGTTTCCGCCGCTTCCTCATCGTCTTCCATCATCCGCCAGCCGTGTGCCGCCTGTAAGCCCTGTGAAATATCCAAAGCATGATAATCCAAACCGCCGAAAATTTCCGCCAGTTTTTTTAGTGAATAGAAGCCGCGCATCCGGCTGTCATAAATACAGCCGCTCGCAAAGGGCAGTGATAGATCCACCATGCGATCGCATAATGACATTAATGCGTCATGATAGGAAGGAAATTGTTCGGCCAACTGCCGTAATCGCAGCTTTTCCGCACCTTCCATGTTAAAGACCAAAATGGTACCCGTAGCAGGAATGTGCTGTATTAAATGTTCGATGAAAGCGATCCGACAATCTCCCTGTCCGATATACTCATGATGAATCAAGGGTGCATCCTGATTCGATTCCACATGAAGTGAATACTGAAAGACCAGAACATCATACGACCTCATCCCTTTATAGGGCGGATAGACAAATGTTTCCCATTCAAAATCCAGATAAGAAAGCGGATAGTGCAGCTGATCATCCATCCAGCTGCTTAACGCAAAGCGATCCATATAAAACCCATTGTGTCGTGCCGCCATCAACTGAGCATATTGTTGTCGCGTTCCCTCTAACAGTGCCATATCTACATCTTTCATATCATGAATTCCCTGTTCCATCATGTTATATTTATGGGCAGTTTGCATGAGATTGGTAATACAGGTATCGGATGTGGGATTTGGAAAACAATCATCATAATAGCGACACTTCCCCCCCTTCATACAATGCGGTCCTTCCGATGCCGCAAGAACATCGCCTTCCCATAGCCCATGCATTTCCTTAAGCGGCGCAAAAACATTACGGCGTACTTGATTCACTAATGATAACACCGTTTCCGCCGCCTTGTTGCGACGATGATACAGATATTCTGTCACAACCAACATTTCTTTTACGTTCAGCGTTTCACCACGCACATAATCCGCATTGAGATGTATGACTTTCACATCACGAATAGCGATTCCCAATGCCTCTAATACGCAAATCGTATCGGCAATCTTTTGTGCTTCATTATCACGCGGGTAACAGCTTGCATAAGCAAAATACACATCCCATTGCTCGCATGCCTTCATCATCAACGAAACCTTTACGCGCAGATTCTGATATTCAAAACGTGCGTTGATCAAAACAGCGGTTTCCTTTATCGCCTGCATGGCCAGTTGTCCATCATCGCCTGCTTGACCTTGAAAACAATCCGTAACGGCAAAATATTCCCGGATGTAATCACTCATCGAACCATTATAATAAACAAACGGCACAAATGGTTTCGGCTCATGCAGACAGAGCCAAAACAGCCGCGGACAACGCTCATAATGCTTGATATCGGACAGATGCATTCTTTCCATCCCCTTTAACTGGTAAAATTATAGCATATTTTTATGATTATGTAGATGAAAAGTATTATGACAATTTATGTACTTCCCTGCTTCGTATAGGAATCCAAAATTTTCTTACTTTCCGCAATCAGATCTTCGCACAGCGAAACCGGGGTAATTACCTTAGCGTTACTGCCTAAGGATAAAAGAAAACGCATGGCTTCCTGATGACTTTCAAAAATGGTTCGATAGTACAGTGTATTCTCATCCAACCATTCAAAATAAGGATGAACCCCTACTTGCCGTTCACTCATTAATACCGCAGTTTCCTTCATAATATGCATTTCCACTTCAATGGCTTCTCCTTTAATCAAACCGCTTTTTCCGATATGCTTACGCACATCAAACATCTCACGATGAAAATGACGATCCAAAACCCGACATTGTTTCATCCGTTGCTCACTGAATTTATAAGTACGAAAATCTTTTGCCAAAAGTGAATAAGCAATACAGTAATAGGCTCCTTGATAATGAAGCAATTCATAAGGATGAATGATAAAGGTCTTTACTCGATGATCCTGAAGCGAACGATAAGTGATTTCTACACATCGATATGAGCGAATCGCTTCCTTCATTTGATCAATGTATTCCTGCATGACAGATGAGATCAACGGCTGTCGTTGATCAACATAAAAATCGGTATGTGGCACAGACAACGGCGTATTGGACAACATCTTATCGATGGCTTGGTTAACATCCTTTCCCCATAATAGTTCCGGATGAGCCTTTAAATAGTTCTGTACTTCCCGTAATCCCTGTTTTTCCTTTTCCTGAAAAGTCGCCGCCGGTAACAGCACATCGCTCAGTAAAGTATAACCGCCGTATTTACCGGAAAGTGAATCAATTCGATATCCGGCCATTTCCAATTCCTTACGGTATTCCGCAATATTGCGAACATTGGTTTCCAACTCCGCTGCAATTTCCTCGCGGGTCATGAAGCCGCGGCTTTTTAACAGCTGCAGCATCCGAATACACAAAGCGGTACGATTCATTCTGATCACTCCTTAACTGATTAAAATCGGATAGTTTACATCCAAGGGGGCGAAGCGTGATGGGTACGGTCCGAAGTTACCGATCGGTTCTTCCATTTTCGGTACAATTCCCATAAAGGCCAACGGAAAAACAATTTCACCGATACCGCGATCCAAAGCAAAGCCGAGTGCTTCCGCTGCTTGCGTGGCTCCTTCTTCGATCAGCATCATCACCATATCCTCATTGCGAGTAAAGACCGCATGTAATAATAATGGATAACCGTTATAAATCCAATTAGGATCGGCACCTCGATGAATGAGTTTACGTGCTTCGTTTATATTCTCATCCCATACAGCATTGAGCAAACGCTTCGCTAATTTTCCCTCCCATTCATGATTGTGCTTTAAAAATTTTAACATCATATGAATCAATCCTTTCTGTTGACCATACGATATCATATATTGTGACATTATTTATGTAACAATACAAGAAAAAGTAGAAATGTTCTATGAAAATGATAAGACTTCATGCTCCGAACAAAGTAAGGAAGAAGCATGAAAGACGTACAAAAAAAGATAAAGTGACCATTAAGGCCACTTTATTTATCAAGCAATTAAAAAGGCAGAAAGTATATGTGACGTTTCTGCCCTGTTTCGTATTAATCAATCGGTTCTTCGCTAGTGTTATTTTTGCTTTCTCCGGTTTGTGTACCGTTTGTGACCGTATTGTTCTGGTCATCGGATTGTTTCTTAGCATTCACTCCGTTGCCGTTTTCCGTTGCGCTACCGCTGTTGTCGGAAGAATCGATGCCGCCGATCCCGGCCTGATACGTATCAAACAGTTTAATAAAGTCATCCATTTTCGCTTCCTTTTGATAGATCAGCAAATAATTGCCGTTGACCGAAGCTGCATAATCCTTACTTTCACCGTTGATGTTCACTTTTACTGTACCGGTATTTTTTGCGGAATCCAACAGTGCCTTCATGCTTTCGTCATTTTCTTTCAGGCGATACAAATATGCGGTATTGCCTTGATAAGAGAAGCTGCGTCCTTCATGAGCCGCAAAATCCATATCTGTCAAATCTTTCATGTCATCAATGGTAATGCCCTGATCTTTTAGATAAGACATCATATTATCCATCGTATCATTGACAGTATTGGCCGCATCATTCTTAGGCGGGTTTGTATCAGTCGCATTGGCATTACTTTCCATCTTTTTATCGCTGCTATCATTTTGGGAGCAGCCGCTGATGATCAACACCAGTGTGCAGGCCACAGCAGCGAATGATTTCCATGATCTCATCGTAAAATCCTCCTTTTTCACATATTGGTAGTATGCGCAGTGACAGGCGGATTATACTTAAAGCCATCATTTATTCCGTTATTCCGTTTGTTCTGTGATAAAAAACGGATCTTTGCGTAATGTGATGCGAAACCAGGTGAATAAGATAGTTCCTTTTAATATGGAACTGATGGTGATTGACCACCAAATGCCGTTCAACCCCCATATTTTTTGTAAAACATAAGCCATCGGAATTCGTGCCGAAGTGAGAATCACCGAAACGATGCTCGGTGGTAAGGTCTTACCCAAACCTTCAAAGGCACCGGCTGTGGTGATTTCCATGCACATAAATAATTGTGAAACTCCCAAAATCCGCAAATAATCCACCCCCAGCGGTAAAACATCACTTTCTTGGATAAAAATATGAAAGATGAATTCGGGAAAAATGATCAGCACCAAGCTACAAAAAATCCCCCATATCAGCATTAAAATCATGGACAATCGATAGCCATGATGAATTCGTTGCGGATTGTGCGCACCGTAATTC
>CAJUGR010000125.1 GCA_910586285.1 uncultured Erysipelotrichaceae bacterium | reverse complement strand
AAAAAAGATGGTCGTATCGATCATCTTTTTCGTTGCATGAATATTGAATTTATAAGTGATTAATTCTTTTTCAAGATTATTGCGGAATGTAATCAATGGCACTGCTTATCCCGGCAGTTACATTTTCACCGATATGGCAATCAATCAGCTGAAAGCACTCCGGGTTGGTTATAATCAACGGTGTGATGAGAACACTATCATCTCCTTGTTCACGGTGAATACGAATAATCGGCGTGCCGGCTTTTACAGGTTCATTTTCCTGAATCAATATTTCAAAGGCATCTTTGCGATCGGCATCGGTATTGATACCGGCATGAACGATCAACTCCATTCCGTTATCCAAACACATACCGAATGCATGACGTGCTTCAATTGTGACGGTAACCAAGCCATCGGCAGGAGCGCAAACCAAATTACCGCTAGCCGCAATCGCAATGCCGTCACCCATCATTCGCTGGGAAAAAATCGGATCCTCAACTTCATCCAATGATAGGATTGTACCATCTATCGGCGCCGATAAACTGTAGGATTTTTTCTTTAAAAAGCGAAACATAGAATAGCCTCCTCGGGGTGAATGATAGGATGTATTTTACCAAGAACATTTTAAGCAATGCAAAGCTTAATGTCAATGGATTTCCCTCATTTCTCTCTAACATTTCTCATCGTTTTTACATTCATTGCCGAGCGTCATTTGATCGGTTTTTGTGACTTAGGACAATGAACTTGTTTTGTTATTGATCGTGCGTTGAGAAATTGTTTTCCTTCATCACTTTTATTGTGCCGAAAGATTTTTATGTGTATAATGGTAGTAGTGTAAAGGAGGTACGCGCATGAGTGGTCAAACCATTATTACCATTAGCCGACAATTCGGCAGCGGTGGCAAAGAAATTGCAGAAAAACTCGCAAAGGAATTAAATATTCCATTTTATGATCGTGAATTAATCGAATTGGCTGCTAAAGAAAGCGGGATTAACGAAGATCTGTTCGAGGATGAAGAGTTTTGTAGCAGCCGTGGTTATTATCTGTTGGGAGCGATTGGCTTTACCCTTGGTTCATCGATTACATCTATATCCGAAATGTCGATAAATGATCGCTTATTTGCGGTTCAATCAGAGACAATTGAACATATCGCTGAGCAGGGATCGTGCATCATTGTGGGGCGCTGTGCAGATTATGTTTTACGAAATCGAACGGATACGCTGTCAGTCTTTATCCATGCAGACATCCGGACAAGAAAGGAGCGGGCGATTCATGTTTATGCGATGGATGAACGTAATATCGAGAGTGGCATTCGTAAAATCGATAAGCGCCGCGCCAATTATTATGAGTATTATACCGATCGTAAATGGGGCGAGGCAGCCTATTATGATCTCGTCTTGGATTCCGGGATTTTTGGCATTGATGGCTGTGTAGCTTTGATTCAGGCAGCGCTTCAGGAAAAGGATTCAAATTTGAATAAATAAGGCTCAAAAAAGCATAATGACTATGAAAATTGCGTTTTGTGTGAAAGTGTGATATGATAGGAATGAAGAAGAGTGAAAGGTGAGATGGAAGCATGCGTGGTCAAGCCATGAAAAAGAAGCGAACGAACGGGAACGATGTTTTTATGACGCAAAGGAACATGGCTTTTTTGCGAATCTTGAAATTTATTTCATTATGAATACGGATGATAAAATACAGTTGTCACAACGGCTGTGTTTTTTTGTCATAAAGAGAAGGGAAGGATGAAAATATGAATGAAAGAGTGGAAGAAAATCAGAAAAAGGAGGCTGTTTGGAAGCGGATCGGCAATGGGATTTTAAATGCATTGGGTGGTTGTCTGATTCCGTTGATTCCCATGTTGATTACTGCGGCCATGTTAAAAACGCTGGCGTCAATATTAGGCCCGGATATGCTGGGAGTCGTTGATGCACAGAGTGATCTGTATGTTCTGTTAACCTTTGCCGGGGATGCGGGATTTTACTTTTTTCCCATCGTTATCGGCTATTGTGCATCCAAACAGTTTGGTGTAACACCGGTTTTGGGTATGCTTTTGGGCGGGATCATGCTTCATCCGACGATGATTGATATGGCCGTTTCCGAAACACCGTTTACGGTTTTCGGGATTCCGTGTGCCGTTCAGAATTATTCGGGTACGATTCTCCCGATCATTTTATCGGTGTGGATGATGTCATACATTGAAAAGATTTTTCATAAATATATTCCTTCATCGTTGGATATCGTATTTACTCCGTTGTTAACAATATTGATGATGTTGCCGCTGGCATTATGCATGTTTGGCCCGATCGGCAATTTCATCGGCTATTATATGACGGAAGTGATTATGACGCTGGGCAATGCCGGAGGACTGGTAACAATTTTGACAGTCACACTTCTGGGGACAATTTTGCAATTCGTGATAATGTGTGGTCTGCATTGGTTGTTAATCGCTACCGTGACGGTTGTAGTAACGACATCGGGCAGTGAATCGGTGATGCTGCCGATTATGGCCGCATCCAGTTTCGCCGTTGGAGGCATGTGTCTGGGAGCTTTTTTGAAATTAAAAGATAAGAAAGATCGTTCGCTTGCGGTCAGTTATGTCATTGCACAGGTGGTCGGCGGTGTCACGGAACCGGGATTATACGGTATCGGTTTCCGTTATAAAAAACCGCTGTTCGCAATGATGTTGGGTGGTTTTGCCGGTTCGCTCTATGCGGCGATAGCAGGATTGACCGGGTACAATCTCGTACCAGTTGCCAGTTTTTTGGTTGTTCTCAACTATACCGGTGGCACCATGATGAATGTTGTTAATGGTGTGATTTCGGGAGTGATCGGGTTTGTAGTGGCAGCCATCGCAACATATATCATCGGTTTGGGCAAGGATAGCGATCAGACGATGACAGAGCCCAACGTCACAAAAGAAGCCTAAGCAGAAAAAGTGCCGCTGATCGGGCACTTTTTGTTTATCCCTTTGGTAAGTACAACGGGTTATTTCTCCAACATGATTATAGTATAGACAAACTCATATGTCATACATAGTATGAATGGAAGAAGAATCTTGTCTTTTATAAATCAAAGCGCGGGATTGCACAAGGAGGGGGGTTCATGGCGATTATCTTCGGTTTATTGGCTATCTGTGCCACTGCTCATTTTATTTATTATCTTTATTTGATTTTCCATAAAGATCATGAGTGAAAAGGTAGATGCTTCTTAATCATCCAATATTTGTATATTTCCCGGGGAATGAGATGACTCTTTTTCTTTGGTTGAATCTCCCCTGTTATCATTTTCATCCAAATAATCATTCGAAATAATAATTGTGAAAAGGTTGCTGATGCGTGTATCTTACATTTCGTATCATTGGCAATGATGATTGAAAAACAATAAAGTACTGTTGAATGATTCGTGTGATAACGTCCTTTCTTGTCGGTGCAGCTTCCATGTAGGTATCAATTACAACAAGCAATATAAGCATTATTTATCATATGAAACATATAGGGCAGGGTAACAACTGCCTTTTCCTTATAGGGTAAGAGGGAGAACAAATAAGTAAAACGATTTGTGAAATTATAAAATCTCTTTATCTTTTGCTTTTTTATGTTGACTATTTTACAATAATAAAGTAACATAAAATTAAAGGCTGTGATGAAATTATGAATAAACAATATGCTGCGATGGATGATGCCCAACTGCTCACCTTATTGGAACAGGAAGAAGAAGCATTTAACGAACTCTATGATCGCTATTACAAATTGGTCTATTATATCGCCTATGAAATGTGTCATAATGATGCGGATGCCAAAGATGTTATGCAGGAAACATTCATTAAAGTCAAACGAGGTGCTAAAGCTATACGCGATAAAGATCGTTTTAAAGCATGGTTGAATGCTGTCACTGTTTCCAAATGCAAAGATTTGTTTAAAAAGAATAAATATGATAATTATGATAGTGATAATGCCTATCTGAAAAATAGTCAGACAGAAAAACGGCGGTATATGTTACCAGAGAAACAGATGCATTTTGATAATGACAAGGCATTGCTGCATTCTTTTATTGATCAATTACCGACTTCACAAAAGGAAGTATTATTGCTGAAATTTTTTGGTGATTTATCGTTACAGGAAATTGCCGAGGTAATGCAAATATCGGAAGGAACGGTGAAAAGCCGTCTGCATTATGCGAAAGATATGTTACGGGGCATGGTAGAAAATCATAACCTGAAAGAGAAGAATCAGCCATTGAACTTCGAGAGTATTGATGCTGCGGTGATCGCTGCTTTTCTCTTTGCGTATCAACACTGCAAGCCAAGAGTGGCACCATTGATATCACTTCGCTTTCAAGATAAAGGACATCACATTGCAGCGTTGGGACTGTCGCTGGCAATTTCCATCGGCGGAGCCGCATACGTTTATACCCAAATGCAGAATCATCATCCGACCAACGAACAAACTTTGTCATCGGATCGTAATACCGAATATCGAGATGCTTATTTCCATTTAATGGATTTTGCGGCAACCCGATCGGATATGGAAAACAAGACCCGTGAACAATTATTGAGTGTTTATGATGATTGCCGTAAGCTAAAGAGCAGGGATAATGCTTATATTCGATTACTTGCGAATCAAGGCTGGATAACTATGTATGAAGAAGCTCTGAATCGTTAAGCGTCGAAATTGTGTTGTGTTTTCACCCATTTATGACAAAAACACAACATTTTTTATTATTGGCAATATTTTCTTAATGATTTTACTTAAAAAATGCTGTATAATTAAAACAGAAATGAATCAAAACAATGCTGGAATTGCGATGGAATCATCATCGTAAAAAAGTTTAAAAAAATTTTAAGAAATTTTGAACATTGAATATATAACTGTCGTCAACGTTGTAAAACAGGGAGGGGACTCAGTTTGAGTTCTCTTTTTGATATCATTTCTTGGCGAATGAGGAAAAAGGAAAGAGGAAGGTATATGTGGAAGAGATGTTTCATAGCGTTATTTGCAATGATAGGAACGATTACAGTAGCGTATACGTATTATGATTACAATATGAATGCAGCTTCAGCACAAGCCTATTCATTAGATTCCTCGTTATACGGGAAA
>CAJUGR010000124.1 GCA_910586285.1 uncultured Erysipelotrichaceae bacterium | reverse complement strand
GCTATTATCCGGGAGACAATGCCGGAGGTGCGCAGAATATAGGCGGAGCCTTAACGGGAGATACAAGCAATGTGCTGATGATAACCGCAATTATGCTGTCATCATTGGGACTCCTGTTATTTTTGGTTTATAAAAAATCAGAGAATCGGTAAAGGCGAGCTAGACAAAGCATAGGGTGCAACGTAACATGAGGGAAGGAAAAGGAAAGATAAAGAAGTGCATTAACAGCACTTCTTTTCTCGTGTGCGGTGATGCCCTGTATCTGCGGTGAAAAATCCAGAAGCGGCTCAATTACCAACGTACTTGAGATTGCATCATCAACAGGCGCTTACCAAGATGCTAAATCGTTATGTTTAAACTCTGTCTACAAAAAGATAAAACTGTTTAAATTTCATCCTAATGGATGAAGTGTTGTTTAAAACATGATAAATTTTATGATTTGCTGTAAAATATATCTATAAGGAGAGACATTATGAAAACAGAAATGCTAGTGATTTTCATGGTTTTGCTGATTGTAGGACAGCCGGTCGCCCAATTTCTATTAAAAAAATGTTATCAGAATAAGATTTATGCTTGTTTCAAAAGTCGTGATTATGAACGGCTGGAAAAAATATTGAATCGTAAAATTGTAAAATTGGTATTCCTACCTTTTAACATAGAATATTGCCGATTAAATGAAGCTATGATGCGTAACAATAAAAAAATGATCGACAGCCAGTTTGATATTTTATTAGCAATGAAGTTAAATGAGCGTCAGAAACAAGATGTATACTTAAACGGCTTTAATTATTACTTATCAACCAATGATCGTAAAAGAATCGAGAATTTTCATAAACTGTCTAAGACTTTAAAAAATGAAGAAATTAAAAAGAATATCGAAATGTCTTATAATATTTTAATGGAAAAGGGGTATAAGTATTTGGATGAGGTTATGCGGATATATGAACATTGTGCTGATGAGGCAAAGTATATTAATGAATACTTATTATCGGTGATGTATACCAATAAAGGCGATCATAATAAAGCAAAATATTATGAAGATTTAGCAAAAAAGCATGAAAGTGAATTTACAGCAAAGTAAAAAATCTATCATTTATTTGATAGATTTTTTTACTTCAACAATATATTTACATTAAAATCAAATTTTAAACAGATAACCTTACATCATCGACACTATCTATATTGAGTCTGATTTTATTAAATTCTATAATTAATACGAAAGGAAGACTTGTCATGTCTAAGGGTATCAATATATGAGCGAGGCGAATAGAGTCTATACAGATCATTTTCTATTAGATGAAAAAACCATTATTGATTTTGTAAAAGATAATTTAGATTATTTTCGTAGCGATGCCGCCTTGAATGTCGATGAAATTGGTGATGGTAATATTAATTATGTTTTCCGAATATGGGATGACAGTACAGGTAAATCATTGGTTGTAAAACAGGCGGATAAGAAATTGAAGTCATCGGGAAGACCGCTGGGCGTGTATCGAAATAAAATTGAAGTAGAAATTTTAAAGATTCAGAATCATTTTGCGCCGGGAAAAGTTCCGCAAGTTTATCACTACAACGAACCGATGTGCGCTTTGACCATGGAAGATATTTCGGATTTTAAAAACTTGCGCATTGCCTTATTAGAAGGCAATAGGTACGAGAATTTCAGTCAGGAAATCACCGATTTTCTGGTACAAGTACTGGTATCAACGACCGATTTGCTGATGGACAGACATTTGAAAAAAGACTGGGTAAAAAAATTTACCAATGTGGAATTGTGTGATATTTCGGAGGATTTGGTTTTTACCGAACCCTATTATAATTATAAAAACCGAAACATCATAACAGAAGGAAACGAAGCGTTTGTGAATCAAGTTCTGTATGCGGATGAGCATTTAAAGAAAGAAGTCGGTGTACTGAGAAACACTTTTATGAATGTATCCCAGGCTTTGATTCATGGTGATCTGCATTCCGGTTCGATATTTATTAATGAGACAGGAATAAGAATTATAGATCCGGAGTTTGCATTTTATGGACCGATCGGCTATGACGTCGGAAATGTAATCGGGAATTTGTTTTTCAGTTTTGCCAATAAAGTGGTGATGGAACCGAATCATACAGACTTTATTTCATGGATAAAACGTACGATTGCCGAGATATTCGATCAATTCAAAGCGAAAGCCATTCATAAGTTAAAGACGGAGATTCACTTTCCTTTATATAATGAGCGCTTTATTGACGATTATGTGACCGCTGTGATGTCGGATACCGTGGGCATGGCAGGAACTGAGATCATCCGCAGGGTGGTCGGTGATACAAAGGTAAAAGAGCTTATGCTCATAACAGATCGTAAAGAAAAAGTGAAAATGGAGCGGGCTTTGATACTATCGGGCGTATCCTTTATCAAGCATCGCGAAAAGTATAAATGCGGGTCGGATTTGACCGCCGAATTCGATCGCTGCTGGGAGAGTGTGAATCTATGATCCATTTATGGAAAGATCGACAGGATTACGATTTGCCGTTCCTGTTGAAATTTGAAAATGTGTCTTGGTATCAGGATGGGATCGTCAAAATCTTAGATAGAAGAATCTACCCGATAAGAACGGAATTTGTGGATTGTAGAAATTATCAGGAAGTTTCCAAGGCGATAAAAGATATGGTAACGCAAAGCGAGGGTCCATATGTTGCGGCGGCAATGGGAATGGTATTGGCGATAAACGAAGTAAAGGACAGGGATAAATATACGATCCTTGAATATGTAAAAGTCGCAGCATACCATTTGTCTCATGCAAGACCAACCACGGCAGAACAGATGATCGGCATCGTAAACAAAGGCGTGGCAATCATTGAGGAGGCTTTAAAGCTGGGGAAAACATCGGATGAATTGGTGGAGGCAGCCATGACATTCGCTTTTGACTATATAAATAATAATTATCGTCGCTATACAAAAATCGGAAGGCTGATGGCAGAACAAATTCCCGATAAAGGCGCCATCCTAACGCATTGTTTTCCCGGAACCGTAGTTGGCACCATGCTGAGGGCATGCAAAGAAATGCATAAGAATATTAAGGTTTACTGTGCCGAAACCAGACCGTATTTTCAGGGCTCCAGATTAACCGCAAGCGTCGCTTGCGACATGGGATTCGATGTCACGGTGATATCCGATAATATGCCTGCTTATACATTAAAAAGTCAGAATATTGATGTGTTTATTTCTGCATCGGATGTGATTACGCAGGATGGCCATGTCATTAATAAAGTGGGAACGTTTCAAATCGCTCTGGCGGCCAATTATTTTGGAATTCCTTACTATGTGACAGGGACGCCGGATTTGAACCATAAAGATATCTCTCATATTGTCATAGAACAGCGCGATCCTCAACTCGTAATGGAATCTATGGGGGTTAGGGTTACCAAGGAAGGCGTAAAAGGCTATTATCCGGCATTTGATATCACCCCTCCGGAATTTGTGAGCGGTATCGTTACTGATAAAGGAATTTTTCCTGCTAATCATCTGAAAGAATATTTCGAGGTATAAAAATATGTTAATGGAAGAAGAACGAAAAAAAATTGTAGCGTATGGGAAGCAGTTGAAAAGCAGTGGGCTTACCAACGGCACATCAGGAAATTTGAGTATACTTGATAGAACGAAAGGACTGGTGGCTATTTCTCCTTCGGGAATCAATTATGATGAGGTAAAACCGGAAGATGTGGTGATTACCAATCTGAATGGTGAAATTGTCGATGGACATCGCAAGCCTTCCAGCGAGCTGGACTTGCATTTATCCATTTATCAGGCAGACGCGGAAGCCGCTTCTATCGTTCATACGCATTCTATGTATTGCACGGTCTTTGCCAGTTTGCATATCCCCTTGCAGGCAGTGCATTATCTGATCGCGAATACCGCTTCGGATCACGTCCCGGTAGCCGATTATGAAACCTATGGCAGTAAGGAACTGGCAGTGAAGGTTTCCCAACTGATGGCAGAGAATCATGCGGTATTAATGGCAAATCATGGGATGATTTGCGGCGGAGATTCTATGGAAGCGGCAATGAATATCGCCCAGACTTGCGAATGGATCGCTGAGCTTCAGTGGCGCTGTCTCTGTGTGGGAAAGCCTTACATACTATCGGAAGAACAAATTGATGAGGTGATCGAAAAATTTCAGTCCTATGGACAAAAGGATGCGGATGATAAAGGATCAAAGGGTTATACAGCATAACAGAAAAGGAGGATATTAAGTTATGATTGATTTTGAATATTATAATCCTGCCAGAATTATTTTCGGCTCGGAGCCTTATGGCAAGGTAGAGGAGTTTTTGCGATCGAAAGGGGTAAAAACTTTGCTGATGGTGTATAGCGGCGATTTTGTTAAAGAGCTGGGCATTTATCAGAATGTAGAAAGAATTTGTGAGCATTGCGGTATGAAACTGATCGCGAATGGAAATGTTGTACCGAATCCCAAAGTGGAGTTGGTAAGAGAGTTGGTTCATATCGGAAAGAAAGAACAAGTGGACTTTATTCTCGCGGTTGGCGGAGGAAGCTCGGTGGATACGGCAAAAGCGGTTGCCGTGGGAATTCCTTATGAAAAAGATGTATGGGATTTCTTTGAAGGAAAAGCGCAAATCGTGCAGGCGGTGCCAATCGGAGTGATTTCTACCATTCCTGCCAGCGGTTCTGAAACATCCAACGCCGCGATTATAAGCAATGGGCTTCACAAAGTAGGTGTTGAAGATGAGAAAATCATCCCCCAATTTGCGGTAATGAATCCTGAATATACAAGAACCTTGCCAAAGTATCAGTCCGCTTGCGGTATTTCGGATATCTTATCTCATTTATTGGAAAGATATTTTACCAACACTGAGCAAGTGGACACCACCGATTTCTTAATCGAAGGGGCGATCAAGGCATTGCTGCTGAACGGCGCAAGAGTTATGGATGATCCCAATGATTCTCATGCCAGAGCAGAGGTTCAATGGCTTGCGTCTATCGCGCATAATAATCTTTTGGACACGGGACGGGAATCGGACTGGGCTTCTCATCGCGTGGAACATGAAATAAGTGCGCAGTATGGAATTATCCATGGAGAGGGAATGGCGATTGTGATGTTGGGATATCTGAAATATATCAGCGAGCACCATCCTAAGAAAACCGCCCAG
>CAJUGR010000123.1 GCA_910586285.1 uncultured Erysipelotrichaceae bacterium | reverse complement strand
CGCTTTGCGGCAGGAATCTTGAAGAATGCGTAGCGGAGTGTGAATGGTTGGAAAAAGGGATTGATGTTGTGGAATGGCGAATGGATTATGTGAACGGGTCATTGCCGGATGATTGGTTAGAGATATTAAAAGCCATACGTTCCCACATTGCTTCCTTTACGTTGCTTGCGACATGGCGGCGAAGGGAAGAAGGCGGACAACAGCCGATTGAAACAAAAGAATATGTGGCGTTGAATCAAGCGATCATTCGCAGCGGTTTGACAGATATGATCGATGTGGAGTTGTTTGCGGGGGAGGAAGTAGTGAAACAACTGGTACAGGAGGCTCATGCGCATGGGGTGAAGGTGGTGATGTCCCATCATGATATTCATACAACGCCGACTAGTGAGGCGATGATGATTCGGCTTCGTGCCATGGAGCGAATGGGCGGAGATTTGGTAAAGCTGGCGGTAATGCCACAGTGTAGTCAGGATGTATGGAATTTATTATCAGTAAGCAGTACTTACAGTGAGCGAGCAGACAGTCGGCCACTGGTTTCTATGGCGATGGGCGATTTGGGGGTACTCAGTCGCATCGGCGGTACCATCAGCGGTTCGGTGATGAGTTTCGGTTCCTTGAAACAAGTCAGTGCCCTAGGTCAGCTGCCGTGGAAAGTCCTAAAGGAAATATTGACACAGCTGCATCCTCAATCGCAGGATCATGGTGAGAAAATCAATAATAAGACAGAAAAATAAATGAAGTTTTTCATAGCAGAAAGGAAGTGCAGTGTTGCACTTGTTCATGAAACAATGTAAAATAATATCGCAGTGAAATAATGATCGTGTCATGAGGTTATGATGCGATTCATAAACTGAAATAAAGATGGGAGATGAGCAAATGTATACCATTCTGCATAAAGAACATTTAAATCCTACGGTAACCAAAATGGTTATTCAGGCTCCGAAAGTAGCAAAAAAAGCCCAAGCAGGCCAATTTATTATTCTGCGAGTTCGTGAAAACGGAGAGCGTATTCCGCTGACGATTGCCGACTATGATCGCAGCGCGGGTACCGTAACGATTATTTATCAAATCGTCGGTCAGACAACGATGCTGTTGGAACATCTGAATGAAGGAGAAGCGATTCAGGATTTTGTCGGACCGTTAGGCAAACCTAGTGTCGTAAGCGGAATAAAGAAGGTGTGTGTGATCGGTGGCGGTGTCGGCTGTGCGATCGCGTATCCAACGGCCAAAGCGCTGCATGAAAACGGTGCGGAGGTAACGGTGATCAGCGGTTTCCGTAATAAGGATCTGGTGATTTTACAGGAGGAATTCCAGAAGGTATCCGATGAATGTTATCTGGTGAGTGATGACGGTTCTACCGGCCGCAAAGGCTTGGTTACCGATGTATTGAAAGAACTTATCGAAAAGGGTAACGATTTTGATGAAGTTATCGCGATCGGACCGTTAATCATGATGAAATTTGTATGCCAGCTGACAAAGCAGTACGGCATAAAAACCGTTGTCAGTATGAATCCGATTATGATTGATGGCACGGGGATGTGCGGGTGCTGTCGACTAAGCGTTGGCGGGGAAACGCGTTTTGCCTGTGTTGACGGTCCGGATTTTGACGGTCATGAAGTGGATTTTGATGAAGCGATGAGCCGAAACAGCTCCTATCGCGAACAGGAACAGCATCGACGTGAAGAAACGTGTAATCTGTTTCAAAAGGAGGCGGCATAATCATGGTCAATATGGCGACAGAAAAAGTGAAGATGCCTGTTCAGGATGGCGTCACTCGCCGTACAAACTTTGCGGAAGTGGCATTGGGCTATACCAAAGAAATGGCGATGGAAGAAGCAACACGCTGTCTGAATTGTCCCACCCGTCCTTGTGTGAGCGGATGTCCGGTTAAAGTAAAGATTCCCGATTTTATTGCGGAAGTTGCCAAAGGCGATTTTAAAAAGGCATATGAAATCATTCATCAAACAAGTTCATTGCCGGCGGTATGCGGTCGTGTCTGTCCGCAGGAAACGCAATGTGAACAGCAGTGTGTACGCGGACGTAAGGGAGAAGCCGTTGCAATCGGTCGATTAGAGCGTTTTGTGGCCGATTGGTATCGTGAAAACGTCTCGATTCCGCAATCGCGCCCGACTGCCAATCATCATCGTGTTGCCGTTGTCGGCAGTGGTCCGGCCGGATTAACCTGTGCCGGTGATTTGGCTAAACTTGGTTATGAAGTAACAGTATTTGAGGCTTTGCATACGCCGGGCGGCGTATTGATGTATGGTATCCCCGAATTTCGTCTGCCGAAAGAAATTGTTCAAAAGGAAATCGCCGGATTAAAAGAATTGGGCGTAACGATTGAATGCAACACGGTCATCGGCCGCAGTGATTCGGTGGATGAATTGTTTGCGGAAGGTTATGAAGCAGTTTTTATTGGCAGTGGTGCAGGCTTGCCGAATTTTATGAATTTGCCCGGAGAAAATTTAAAGGGTGTCTATTCTGCCAATGAATTTTTAACCCGTTGTAATCTGATGAAAGCGTATCAAAACGATGTTGATACACCGATTCAGCGCGCCCAACGTGCAGTAATTGTCGGTGGCGGTAATGTGGCAATGGATGCTGCTCGCTGCGCGAAACGACTGGGTGTGGAAACCGTATCCGTGGTATATCGTCGTTCCATGGAAGAATTACCGGCTCGTAAGGAAGAAGTCGAACATGCCATGGAGGAAGGAATCGAATTTCAATTATTACGCAACCCGGTACGCGTTCTTGGTAATGAAGATGGCTGGGTTCGCGGGGTAGAATGCGTGGAAATGGAATTGGGCGAACCGGATGAAAGCGGTCGTCGCCGTCCGGTGGTTAAAGAAGGAAGCAATTTTGTTATCGAGGCTGACTGCATGATCATGGCGATCGGTACTTCTCCCAACCCGTTGATTCGCTCCACGACCGAAGGTTTGGAAACCAATCGCAAGGGGTGTTTGATCTGCGATGAACAAGGCCGTACAACACGGGATGGTGTATTTGCCGGCGGGGATGCTGTTACCGGTGCCGCTACGGTTATCATGGCCATGGGCGCAGGCAAAACGGCCGCCCAAGCCATTGATGAATACATCAAGAATAAATAAATCATAAACGGATATACGATCGTTTATCGTATATCTTTTTTTACCAAAAAAGCAAATCAAACGATCATGTTAGGGGTTACATTTTTTGGAATGGTATGTTATGATATAGACAAGAAATAACTTGTTTATTTCTCAGTTCATAATAAATTGGCGTTTTATTATGAATCCAATGATGGCTGTGCAAACACAGCATCCATGTTTTATCATATCGATTTCTTTTCGATAACTAACCGATAGAAAGACACGGTGGCGACCGTGTCTTTCGTTTAAGCCTGAAGGAAATGGAAAGTCTAATAAACAAAACCGTTTGTTTTAACCCTTATCATGGAGGAAGGAAAGTGAGTAAAAAAGTGTGCTGTTCATGAATCTGCTTATGATGTTATGAACTTCTCAGTCTTCTTTGGCTAATTTGTTTTGGCATTGTTTATGAAAAGCTGAAATAATTGGAAATATATTTGACAAATCCGTATATCATCCGTTATAATCAATACCGATAAAGGCAGTGAATTAGAGTAGTACGAATGATATTCGTGTTTAGAGAGCAGTTGGTTGGTGAAAAACTGTGATGAATGCTTCGGAACTCGCTAAGGAGCCGATGATGGAAATTATACGTAATCCTTGCGTTAAAAGGATAGAGTGCATATATCACAGATATATGAAGCAAGGTGGTACCGCGTTCACACGTCCTTCGCAAGAGGGCGTTTTTTTATGAGAAAGGTGGAATTAACATGGGCTTTAATCATCAGAAAATTGAATCAAAATGGCAAAAATATTGGGAGGAACACAAAACGTTTGTATGTGATGTGTGGGATTTTGATAAACCGAAATTCTATGCTTTGGATATGTTCCCTTATCCCAGTGGACAAGGCTTACATGTCGGTCATCCGGAGGGGTATACCGCAAGTGATATCGTCTGTCGAATGAAGAAAATGCAAGGATATAATGTTTTGCATCCAATGGGATTTGACTCCTTTGGTTTACCGGCAGAGCAGTATGCGATTCAAACCGGTAATCATCCGGAAGGATTTACTTTGGAGAATATTGCGACGTTTACCCGCCAGTTAAAAATGTTGGGGTTTGGCTTAGATTGGGATAAACAAGTCTCCACCTGTGATCCGCATTATTATAAATGGACACAGTGGATTTTTAAACAGTTATATGAGGATGGTTTGGCTAAGTATGTCAACATCCCGGTTAACTGGTGTGAAGAATTGGGAACCGTTTTGGCCAATGATGAAATTGTCGATGGCAAAAGTGAACGCGGTGGTTACCCGGTTGTGCGTAAAAATATGATGCAGTGGGTGATCGATATTCCTAAATATGCGGATCGCTTATTGGAAGGCTTGGATGAAGTGGACTGGCCAAGTTCCACTAAGGAAATGCAGCGCAACTGGATTGGGAAGTCGATGGGGGCGCATGTCGATTTTAAAGTGGCCCAGCATGAGGAATGTTTTACCGTATTTACCACGCGTTGCGATACGTTATTCGGCGCTACTTATTGCGTTTTGGCTCCGGAACATGAATTAGTTCAAAAAATCGTAAGTGATGAACAAAAAGCAGAAGTAGATCGTTATGTAGCGGCGTGCGCTCATAAATCGGAATTGGAACGTACCGAACTGAATAAAGATAAGACCGGTGTATTTACCGGTGCTTATGCGATCAATCCCGTGAATCAAACAGAGATTCCAATCTGGATTTCCGATTATGTACTGGCAAGCTATGGTACCGGAGCGATTATGGCAGTACCGGCTCATGATGAGCGTGATTATGCGTTCGCAAAGAAATTCGGCTTGGAAATCATTCCGGTTTTAGAGGGTGGCGATATTTCCAAGGAAGCATGGACTCAGGATGGTGTTCATATTCATTCCGATTTCTTAGACGGCATGAATAAAGAAGATGCGATTGCTGCGATGATTGCGTTTTTGGAGACCAATCACTGCGGTCGTGCGCAGGTGAATTACCGACTGCGCGAATGGATCTTTGCCCGTCAGCGGTATTGGGGCGAGCCGATTCCGATCGTTCATATGGAAAACGGCGAGAGTGTGGCATTGGATGATGAAGAGCTGCCACTCGTATTACCGCCGTTGGCCGATTAC
>CAJUGR010000122.1 GCA_910586285.1 uncultured Erysipelotrichaceae bacterium | reverse complement strand
TGTCATTGTTTTTTATCACCACATCTTTTCAAAAGGATTTTTTTATCATACAATAATAACAAAAGAAGGTGAACGATTACTATGGAAAAAATCAAAGCACCCATTCTTCCGGCGGAGTTAACAGATGCCACAGATTTCTTGTCCCTGATGGAAGCGGATCCCTATCTACACGGAATCCATTTTCAAAATTGCCGCATCGGGGAACATCATGAGAAATATATTCATTTTGACGGATGTGTTTTTGAAAATGTCGAGTTTGAAGCATTTGATTGGGAGAATTTGGATTTGTTAGACTGTGTCTTTATCAACTGTGAATTATCGAATTGTAAACTGCTTGACGGTGCTTTGCATCGGCTGGAATTTCGTCATTGCCGCATGATGGGCTGTGATTTCGGCGGCAGCACCTTAGTAAATATCACCTTTTCGCAAAACAATGCACGTTATGCCAATTTCTCCGGAACGAAATTGAAACATGTACGATTTGATCAAAGTGATTTGTCAATGAGCAGCTTCAATCAATGCGTATTTTTCCACACTGCTTTTGATACATGTCATCTGAAAGAAGCGGAGTTCATCAATACCCCATTAAAAGGATTGGATTTATCGACTTCGGATATTGAAGGCATTACTGTTAACGCAGAACATTTACAAGGAGTCATCGTTTCTGAAATGCAAGCGTTGTCACTGGCTCGTTTATTGGGTTTGATCATTCGATAAAAGCAGTCGGATCGACTGCTTTTTGCGCATAAAGAATTACTGTCAGATGAATTAAAGCATCATTTCTATGATCTTTAACAACAACTTCACACTGATTTCCATTTCATTGATACAAGCATATTCATATTTGCCATGGCACTGATAACCACCGGTGCCCAAATTGGGGCATAATAATCCCCGATACGTTAACATGGCACCATCGGTACCACCGCGAATCGGTGTGGATTGTGAATCCAATCCCAGTTCCACCATCGCTTTTTTCACGCGTTCAACAATTGACATATCCTTTTCAATAAAAGAACGAATATTACCGTAAGTATCGCTGATTTCACAAACAATGGTTCCGGCACCGTATTTTTGGTTGATAAAATCAGTCGCATGGACAAAATCCTTTTTTTGGCGCGATAAGATTTCTGCGTCATGATTTCGAATGATGTATTCCATTTGCGCTTGTTCACAACCGCCGCTCATCTGATGGAGGTGATGAAAGCCTTCATACCCTTCGGTACAAGCAGGATTCTCAAATTGTGGCAGCAGTTGATGAAATTCCATCGCCACCAACAAGGCATTAACCATTTTTCCTTTCGCACTGCCGGGATGGATACTCTTACCGTTGATGATGATTTGGGCAGCCGCCGCATTGAAATTTTCATAATCAATGCTGTTCACCATACCACCGTCTACTGTATAGGCAAAATCAGCCCCGAATTTTCCAATATCGAAATGTTCGGTCCCTCGGCCAACCTCTTCATCCGGCGTAAACGCGATACAAATTTTACCGTGTTCACGCTGTTCCTTGATCAAGGTCTCCGCAAAACTCATGATTTCAGCTACGCCCGCCTTATCATCCGCTCCCAATAAGGTTGTGCCGTCCGTCACAATCAAATCATGACCGATATGCTCCTTCAAGGAAGGAAATTCCTGCGGTGACATCACAATACTTTGTTCTTCATTTAATACAATATCATTGCCGTCATAATCACGAATAATGCGCGGTTTCACGTTCTCACCGCTCATATCCGGTGAAGTATCCATATGGGCAATCAAGCCGATCGCCGGAAGTGACTTGTTTGTTGTGGCGGGAATCCATCCGTATACGATGCCGTATTCATCGACATGCGCCTCTTGAATACCAATTTCCCGCATTTCTTTCACCAATTCATGCGCCAGCGCCAACTGTTTTTCACTACTCGGAGCGCTGTGAGAAAGCGGATCTGACATTGTATCATAACTGACATACTTTAAAAATCGTTCAATTACATTCATCATAAACACCTTTCCTTTCGATTTTATTTTTCCAATGCGGTAACCATGACCGTAATCAAATTACTTTTTCTCAGCCCTCGCTTGAAGGGATGATTGTTCGGGGTCCTTCACAAACATTAAAATCAATGCGCCCAATAACATCATCGGAATCAACCCGAGAATGCCGAAACGGGTTTCATTAGTCAGCTGAATTAATACCGCAACCGCAATCGGTCCTAAAATGGAAGAGAACTTAGAAAATACCGAAAAGAAACCGAAGAACTCATTAGAGTCTGCTTTATCCGGAATCAGCTTGGCAAAATAAGAACGGGAAACCGATTGAATTCCCCCTTGGAACATACCGACCAAAATCGCCACCACCCAGATGAAATTTTGATTTAGCGGAATCAGCGCTCCACAGATCACCACCCCCAGATATCCGAAGATACCGGCAAAAATCATCTTCTTGGAGCCAAAGCGATCCACCCATCGTCCGAAAATAATCGCGCCGGGAAACGCAATGATATTGATAATGATCACAACGACCAAACTCATGATATCGCTGATACCCATTTCCGTTGCCAAAGAAACAGCCATTTTTATCACGGTGTTGACACAATCAATATAGAAGAAATAAGATAAGCAAAACAGAAAAATGTTCTTATTCTTTTTCACATTGCGGAAGGTGTGCCATAAGCGATGAAAAGATTCCTTCACCACGTGATCCACTTCCTCATGATAACGCTTTTGGCGAACGTTTTTTAACATCGGCCGTGAGTAGATCAGCCACCACAATACCGCCATTCCCATAGTCAAACTACAAGCGGTACGATAGGTCAACGTAAAGCTTGATAATACAAGATTCCCCTGCGCATCACCAAATAACGTCACTGCCGCAAAAGGGATGATAAAAATCAAAAAAGGCAACACAGAACCGATATAGCCCCAAGCATATCCGGCCGCCGATACTTTATCCACCCGATCATCATCACACACATCCACGATAAAGGCATCGTAAAATATAATTGAGCCGTTATAGCCGATCATCGCAATGCAAAAGATCACTATCATTGTCATATAATCAAGCGTAGGGAGACACAACAGAAAACCGGCAATAATACCGATCAATAGAAAGAAGCGGAAGAATTTCATCTTCTTACCTTTGTAATCGGCAATCGTCCCCAATATCGGTGATAACAACGCCAGCACAATTCCATACACCGCGTTCGCCCATCCCACATATACACTGGAGTCTCCCGGTGTAATTTTCGCAATTAACAGCGGAAAGATCACGGTACAGGTAGTCAATACCTGAGCGCTGTTACCGACATCATATAAGATCCAACTGATCTCTTCTTTGGTAAATCCCAGTTTTGTCAATATTTTTGTAAACATAGTTTTTATCCTCACATCTCTTGTACTATTATAACAGTGAATCAAGGAAAAAGGAAAGTGCTTACGCTATTTTTGAATCAAACAAAAATCGATTTATCCGCTCCCGGCAAAATCATGATACAATGATCATCATAAGAAAGGGTGATTTTATGGTAAATGCCAATGCCAAATTAAAAGACAATGTAAAGCGCTATTTACAGATGATCGGCGATTATCCGACATTGACACAGGAAGAAGAAATTGCTCTTTGCCAGCGCATCGCTAATGGGGATGATGCGGCAAAAGATTATTTTATTCGCTGTAACCTAAAGCTGGTGGTCAGTGTTGCCAAGCAATATGCGAACTTCTCCGTTTCATTTATGGATTTAATTCAGGAAGGGAATATGGGTTTGTGCAAGGCCATAGAAAAATTCGACCCTTCATTAGGTTATAAGTTTTCCACATATGGTATCCAATGGATCCGTCAATATATTTCCCGTTATATTATGGATAAAGGAAATTTGATTCATATCCCCATCCATGTGCTGGAAAATGAATTCAAAGTACGCAAGGCATTCGATAAACTCTATAAGGATTTTCAGCGAGAACCGACGATTATGGAATTGGCTGAGGAAACCGGTTTTAGTGAATACAAGATACAAGACTTGTTAAGTTTGGCGAAAGATACGATTAGTATTGATATGCAAATCAACGAAGATCAGGATACACGTTTAAGTGATTTGATCGCTGATCCGGATACCGGCTCGTTGAGCGGCGATGCTGATGAGGTTTTTGTCCATGAAGACATCATCAAATCTTTAAATATTTTAAATGATCGGGAACGGGAAATCATTATTCGTCATTTCGGGTTAAATGATGAACCGCCGATGACCTTAGAAGACATAGGAAAATTGTATGGGATTACCCGAGAACGGGTTCGCCAGATTGAAAGTAAGGCAATACGAAAACTGCGAACCTCCAAAACACGCATAGAACTGGAAGAATATTATCATGATTTATAAGATCTTATGATGATAAATTGAAGGAAAAGTCGCACTCCTGAGAGAATGCGGCTTTTTTCTATTTCTCTTTCGTACTTTGTTTAAACAGTAAATATAAGATCAGCCCGATCGCCATCCAGCTCATACCCATATACATCATGATGTTCGTGGTATCGCCGGTTAATGTGCCGCCCATATTGTTGAAGACATCATTTTTGTCTTCAGTGTTCGTATCTTTTTGGATCTCCCCACTGTTTTCCTGTTCCCTTATCGCTTCTAAAGTCATTGTTTATAGGGGATTTCACCTTCCACCTTATGCTCCGGCTTCCATTTATTGATCTTAATGATATTTTGATCAGCCTTGCCGTCCCCGTCTGTTTCTATGTTCACATCCCCTTTGCCATCGCCATTACTGTCAATATCTATATCCGGAATCAAGTTCGTCAAAATCTATATTAATATCAGCCTTGTCATCATGATCCAAATCAATGTTGATATCCGCTAAGCCATCACCTGCATTCAAGTGTACACTAGAGGCTATCTGATTGCTTGAAACCAAACTTGATATTTCCTGCAACTCTGACTTTGATATCAAGCTAACACCATTCCCGGACAAAGAAAGATGAGCATTCCCTATCTTACCAAAATTCGCATCCCTTTTATAAGCATTCGCATGGCTTAATGCCGTATTATAATTGACCGCACTACCCACCGTTTGCTTCTTTAACAAATATAAATATCCGCCATTTTATCCCAACACAGTAAACTTATCATTACTCGCTGTGCCAAGATGCACCTCATCCCCTGTATGGAGCGAACTTACGACACCACCACTTGGTGTATTACTGATTGTCCCCTCCGCATTGATACCACCATT
>CAJUGR010000121.1 GCA_910586285.1 uncultured Erysipelotrichaceae bacterium | reverse complement strand
AAATAAATATTTGTATAAATTTGTCGGAAACAGAAAATGATCAAAAAAATGAATTCACCCCATAATTTATTTATGCTATAATACGGGAAAAGGAGGCTCATAATGGAAAAAAGAATCTATGTTTGTCCGAAATGCGGTAATAAAAGATATGAATCCGATCAGTTTCAGGCGACCGGAGGTAATTTTGCCAAAATATTTGATGTACAGAACAAAAAATTCATAACAATTTCCTGTACCCAATGCGGATATACCGAACTGTATAAACAAGAAACCGATTCCGGTTGGGATATACTCGATTTCTTCACCAATTAATGTATGGAAAAAAGACTGTGATAAGCGACAAAAGTCCTCCCTCACAGTCTTTTAGTTTTTTATTATGAATTTCTCTCAGATTCCAATCCTCTTAGATCAGGATCAAATGAAAGAAACCGCCATAATTTCCCTATTGATCGAAACCGATTCTAATATATCACAAACAATCACTTTACTCTCAATCGGTTACATAGCAGTCTTTAGCTTGTCAAATGTGTTTATTTCTTTTTCAATGAATGAATCACCTTGTTTACAAACCAATAGAAAACAGCGCTCAACATGGATTTTTACATTTTATAGGGCATGCCCATCATACTTGAAAAAGATACCTGCAAGTTCGCAGGTACCCTTTCATTAATCATTATTTACAACATTCATAATATCAGGATAATACGTATAACGATCATCTACATATTGCAAGGAACTGTAAGCAATCGCTTTTGCTTTATTCCGATCAATATCCTGATATGCAGAAGCATAACGGAAATAAATATAATCCTTAATTTGATTATCACGCAAGATATAACCATACATCTCATCTCCATGCATATAATCACCCTGCTTGATATACAAATCCGCTACGTCAATCTGAACACGCAACTGCTGAGCTTCGTATAAATCACTGTATTGTGACAATACAGCATAGGCAAAATCCTCATAGAATTTCACATCATTGTATTGCCATGTCGGTAACAACTCATAAGCAAATCCAAAGAAATGTTCAAAGAATTCCGCTACATCTTGATCAATGATCGCACTGATTTCCTGTGCCATTGTAACGCCTTTCCGCTGACCAAGCATAAGCAATTTCTCTGCCGTCTGAAATTCTTCCAAATAAGCCGCTGCATTTTTCTCTGCATCGGAATTCATAGAATAAGCTACGGCCTGTTTCATTGCTTTTTTGATCGTCTTAAAATCGGCAGCCTTCATATCCATCGTATCGGCGACTTTATTCAGTGTTACCACTACCAAATCCTGATCACAGCCATCTTTCGCAAAATCATATTTCTCAGCTGTGATTTCATTTCCGCTGATGATATTCTTAACCAACTTTTTACTGTCAGCTTCATCCAATAATAAACGATAATAGTCTTCATATACATATTGGACATTCATACTCTGCATCAAACGAATACATTCTTCCAACGGTAAAGATTCATAATAAGCCATTTTTTCTTCTTGGGCTTTTTTATTTGTTTTGACTTCCGGCTGCGCTTCTGCTTTCACCGTTTTGGTTGCCGCTTTTTTGGTGACTTTGGCAGCGGTGCTTGCTTCCGCTTTTGCGGCAGCTGCCTTTTTCGGAGTTGATGCGGTTTTAGCGGCTGCTCGCTTTGTGGTTTTGGCAACCGTCTTTTTCACCGGTATTTCCGTTGTTTTGGTGCTTTCTCTTGTTTTTGCGACCGCTTCTTTCGCAGCAACAGGCTGTGCTGCCTTTTCTTTCACCGCTTTTTTTACGGCTGTCTTTGGCGCTGTGGCCTTTTTGGTTGTTTTGGTGGTCGTTTGCTTGGCTTCTGTCGATGCTGTTGCTTTTTTAGTTTTCGCAGAAGTTGTTGTTTTCGGTTTCACCGTAGAATCCGCAGCGACGGTTTTAACGTCCACAGCGGTTTTCACTGTTTTGTTCGCTGTGGTTGACTTCGTTTCTTTCTTATTCATGCATATGCTCCTTTCAAAATGAATCATATATGCGATAGTCATTTTCATTATGAGAATGACTGAGAGATCTGTTCATCATTCTATGAACATAGACATTATACCATATTTTACCGTTAATAGGAAATCCACAAAGTCGCAAAGCCGTTGTAGATTTTATCATCTGTTATGAAAAGCAACATATTTTCTGTTACAATAAAAGGAAGGAGGTACAAATAATGAAATATCCTTATTATAAATGTGAACTGCACCTTCATCTTGACGGATCATTAAGCGCTGCGGATGGTTGGGAATTGGCAAAGACTTATCATATTGATCCCGGTTTTCCCAATTATGAAACCTATGCGGCACATACTCATGTGGATCACGACTGTCATGATTTGTATCAGTATCTGCAATGCTTTGACATCCCGTTACGGATTTTACAATATGAACAGCCGTTAGAAGAATGCGCTTATCGTTTGGGACGAAGCTTGGCCGCAGAAAATGTACTCTATGCCGAGGTTCGCTTTGCCCCACAGCAACATACCAAACAGGGATTAAAACAAGAAGAAGTAGTCACTGCGGTATTACGGGGATTACAACGTGCCATGGAGGAAGCGCCGATTGTTTTACAAGGTCTGTTGTGCATGATGATTCTAAGTGAGGACACCCACGACGCCAATGTTGAAACGCTGCGCCTGACACAAAAATATCTTCATAAGGGGATCGGCGGGTTGGATCTTGCCGGAGCCGAAGGAATTCGAGCATTAAGTGAATTTAAGGAACTCTTTACCAAGGCCAAACATCAAGAAATTCCCTTTACGATGCATGCGGGAGAAAACGGTTATCCCCAACATATTCAAACGGCATTAAAATGGGGCGCGAAGCGAATTGGCCACGGTGTTCATGCGATTAAGGATGAAGCAATTATCAGCACTCTGATTCAAAATCAAATTCCGTTAGAGGTTTGTTATACCAGCAATCTTCAATGTCATGTGTTCCCTGAAGGAATGATTCATCCGATTCGCCAGTTATGGGAGAAGGGGGTTTTGATTACCATCAATACCGATAATCGCAGTATCTCAAACACATCGCTGGAACAGGAATACGATCGGCTGCGCAAGGATTTTTCCTTTACGGATGAGGATTTCCGCCACAGTAATGAAATTGCCTTACAACATGCCTTGCTTGATTCGCAAACCAAATCCATCCTGTTACAAAAACTAAAGGAACCCATTCCCGCTCATTCTAAAAAAAACGGTATCATGAAGTGATAACGCGTAATGCGCTGCCTTCGATACCGTTATTTTTTATATGCCGGCTTTTACCATGAAAGCGCAGACCTTGCGTGAAAATTCCATCGGATCATCAATCGGGAAGCCCTCAATTAACAATGCCTGTTGTAAGAGCAGATCAGCATAATCCTTTACCGAATCAGGATTGTTTTCATACACCTTTTGTAAAGTCTTGAAGATCTCATGTGAAGGATTGATCTCCAGAATACGCGGTGCTTTCATGCCGTATGGATTGCCCTCCGGCATTGCCGATAATACCTTCTCCATCTCAAAGGACAAACCTTCTTCGGTGGAAAGACACACCGGGTCATCCACCAATCGGGAAGAAATCTTCACCTCTTTGACCTCGTCACCCAAAGCTTCTTTCAAAGCTTCCAACAAGCTCTTGTTTGCCTCGGCTTTTTCCGCCAATTTCTGCTTCTCTTCTTCACTGGCCAAATCCAAATCACCTTGAGAAATATTCTTGAATTTCTTTTCTTTATAGGTTCCCAGTGTCTGCATCACAAATTCATCAATATTGTCTACCAAATATAAAATCTCATAGCCTTTTTCTTTGACCAAAGCACATTGAGGCAGTTTATCAATCTTATCAATACTTTCACCGGACATGAAGTAAATGGAGTTCTGTCCTTCCTCCATGCGATTCACATATTCATCCAAGGTAACAAGCTTCTGTTCTTTGGAAGAATAGAACATTAACAGATCCATGAGCTTATCTTTATCCATGCCATAGTTGTTATAGACACCAAATTTAATTTGAAGGCCGAAGTTGTTCCAGAACTTCTCATATTCTTCACGATCATTCTTTAACATCAGCACCAATTCGCTTTTGACCTTCTTTTCAATACGGGAAGCGATCACTTTCAGCTGGCGATCATGTTGTAACATTTCTCGGGAAATATTCAAACTCAAATCCTGTGAGTCCACCAACCCTTTGACAAAACGGAAATACTCCGGAATCAACTCTTCTGCCTTATCCATGATAAAGACACCGCGGCTGTATAATTGAAGTCCTCGTTCATAATCCTGTGAATAGTAATTATACGGAGCTTTGCTTGGGATAAATAACAGTGCATCAAACGCTACCGTACCTTCCACGCTCGTATGGATTACCTTCTGCGGCGCTTGGAAATCATCAAATTTCGCCTTATAGAACTCATCGTATTCTTCTTTGGTAATATCTTTTTTCGGACGTTTCCACAACGGCACCATCGAATTCAGTGTTCTCGTTTCCACTACCGTTTCATACTGAGGTTCTTGATTTTCTGCCTCTTCCTCATTCTCGGTTTCAATTTTACGCTGTTCTTCTATATCCATGCGAATCGGATAGCGAATATAATCGGAATATTTCTTGATCAAACCCTCAATTTCATATTGGCTTAAATATTGATCATAATCCTCTTCATCACTGTTATCTTTCAAATAGAGGACAATTTCCGTACCGTGGTGATCCTTTTCGGCTTCATCAATCGTGTACCCGTCACTGGCATTGGAACGCCAGCGATAGGCTGTTGTTTCTCCGTATTTTTTACTTGTGACCTCAACTTGATTGGCCACCATAAACGCTGAATAGAATCCGACACCAAACTGGCCGATGATGTCAACATCGTCATCGGACTTTCCTTCTTCCTGCGCCAATTTCTCTTTAAAGGCAAGAGATCCGCTTTTGGCAATCGTACCGAGATTTTCCTCCAGTTCGCTTTTGTCCATACCGATTCCGTTATCACGAATCGTAATCGTGCGGTTTTCCTTATCCAGTTCCAATTCAATGGCCAATTCTTCTTTATTGACATCCTGTAAATTCTCACTCAATGCCCGATAGTATAATTTATCAATCGCATCGCTGGCATTGGAAATCAATTCACGCAGAAAGATCTCTTTATGCGTATAAATCGAATGAATCATCAGATCTAAGAGTCGTTTTGATTCCGCTTTAAATTGTTTTTTTCTGCTCATCTTCCTACCTCCGTTAGCACTCTTTTATTAAGTCTGCTAATAGTATAGA
>CAJUGR010000120.1 GCA_910586285.1 uncultured Erysipelotrichaceae bacterium | reverse complement strand
GTATACTGGAATAAATATTTGTCGTTCATTCACATCTTGTACTTGATGCTCATCCGTCCACCAAGCTTCATTAATAATTCTAGGTGTCAACATACCATTCTCAAAAGGAAGATTAGATAGTTGTGCATTGAGTGTATCTACATTAGTTTTCAATGGAGTATCTCTATAAAATACTGGCCAAGTACTGTTTCCATAATTATATATGCTTGTAGACGCTATACTCTCATTTGTAAAACACATCCATACTTGATCCATATGATTATAGAACAATGTCCAATTTATATAATCATTTGAAGAATTTTGAAAACCTAATTTAATCTTATCTCCTTTTTCCCAGCGAATACCTCCATTTACACCTGAAGGTGGTAAATTGATTAACCCATTGATATTTCCGCCTGCTTGATATGTTGTGCTTGCTGCATCCATAATATTTAGATTAAAGTAAGTATACCCTATCGACAAAGAGCCCAATAAGCTAATCAATGCAATCACAAGTTTCTTCCACATATCTCATCTTCCTCTCTATTTTATCCACAAATGTAGACATCTCTGGACAGGTATTTTCACTATGAAAATGCCTGTTTTTTAATTCACAAACATATACTTCTATAACATTTTCCTTTATCTATTTTTGTCTACCATTCTTTTTCCGCATAACAATCCTTGCCTTCTCATCAACACTACCGACAGATTTAATAGTTCAACTACTAGACACACCGGTATCATAAAACGTGCGCAAAATTTCTTAAATTTAGAAAAAAATTATTTCAACATATGCTCATAGGCTTCCATCCACCCATCCTGACACAATAAATCATAGTACACTCCTGCTCTTTCCTGTAACAACGTGACATAAGGAGTTAATTGTGATAGTTGTGATGAATCCATCAACTCCAATTCATCTTTACAGTGGGCTTTTTTTCTTAATATAAAATACGCATCCCGTTCAGTAAGTTCTGATATTTCTTCCACATTCTGAACTGCATTTTGATTTTGTCTGTCACTAAGAATTCCCGATACCAAGACAGCTCCTCCCGTTGTCAATAATATTGCACAGGTCACTTTCATGATAAGCGTTCCATGCGAAGAAAACGTGGAGGCCTGTGATGCATCTTTGTAAAACCCCAACAGTAATAACAAGCCCACCGGAAACATATGAAACGGTACTCGTTCATTGGTTTGGCTTTCATAATAATTTATCTGTTCTCTTAAAAGCTGCTTACCGGTACGCAGCCGGCTCTTAACCGTCCCCTCCGGAATACTTAAAATCGTCGCAATCTCACTCATCTTTGCGCCGTCATAATACTTTAAAATCAATGGTTCCCGGTAAATATAAGGAACATTTGCCAGTAATCGCAGTACAACCTCTTCATCACTTTTCTGCCGCATTTGCTCCGCCGGAATATAATCCATCCGCTCTTCCGCAATATTCAATCCGGCTAAGGTTCCTTCATCCATGATCACATCACGATTTTTTCGAAATAAATTCTTACAGCGATTGATTAGGATCTGTTTCATCCATACAATAGCCACATTCGGATTTTTTAATGCCCCAATATTTTTTTGAATACTGATAAATGTTTCCTGAACGGCATCCTGCGCATCGGCTTCATTATTGGTCAGCTTTAAAGCCATATAGAAAAAAGCGGTATGAAATTCCTGATACAACGTATTAAAAGCTGCTTCATTTCCTGCTTGAATCTCGCTGATAAGTTTAGGTACATCGCTTCGTTTCATTCTTTCCACTCCTCAATGTATAAATAAATTATTACATAATTCATTTATATAATCAATAAATGATAAAATAATGTACTTATTTTACATTTTATGTAAATAAATATAATCACCCCAATATTAGACACCGCAAGGTAAATTTTCGTGCGCTGTTTTAAAAAAATGATGCAAAATTTTGCATCATTTTTTTGTGATATCTGCCTTTTCTTTAAAAATAGCGCAGGTTGAAAAGAATTGATGATTCCCTCAAAGGTCTACCGTTTTAACGCAAAACGTGCTATACTAAACAACAGAAAAACAGGTGATAACATGAATCAAAATTGGATATCTTCCGCTATTTTTTATCATATTTATCCGCTTGGCTTTTGTGGGGCACCGCGCTTTGCTTATGAGGAGACCACCACAACGCCGCGGATTTTGAAAATTATTGACTGGATTGACCACTTAAAACAAATGAATGTCAATGCGGTTTACTTAGGTCCCGTTTTTGCGTCCTATGAGCATGGCTATGATACAAGTGATTATCGCATGATCGATCGTCGTCTCGGGACGAATGAGGATTTCAAAAAAGTGTGTGATGCGCTTCATGAGGCGCACATTAAAATCGTATTGGATGGGGTATTTAACCATGTCGGACGAGAATTCTGGGCTTTCTTAGATGTTATTGATCACAAGGAAAACTCTCCCTATCGCCATTGGTTTCATGGCATGAATTTTCACAACACTTCTCCTTATGGAGATCCCTTTACTTATGAAGCATGGGAAGGCCATTACAACCTGGTCAAGCTGAACCTGCAAAATGAGGATGTCGTAAACTATTTATTAGAGAGTGTCGGAATGTGGATGGAACAATTTCACATTGACGGATTGCGTTTGGATGCGGCCGATTGTATTGATAAACAGTTCTTTCGCCGTTTGAAGGCGTACACAAAAGAGCGGGACTCGAATTTCTGGTTGATGGGAGAAATCATTCATGGTGATTATTCCTTATGGGCCAACAAGGAATTACTTGATTCTGTCACTAATTATGAATGCTATAAAGGATTGTTTTCTGCTCATAATACAAAAAATTATTTTGAAATTGCCTATTCACTGAATCGTCAATACGGCAATGGCGGTATTTATAAAGATTTACTTCTGTATAACTTTGTGGATAACCACGATGTAAATCGCTTGGCCTCGGTTATAAGCCGAGCAGAAGATTTGTTTAATGTTTATACAATGCTATTTACCATGCCGGGCATTCCTTCTATCTATTATGGCAGCGAATTCGCTATCCAAGGTACGAAGCACAATGGCAGTGATGCGGATATTCGTCCTTGTTTAAACTTATCGGATTTCACATCCGATTCCCCGTTATACAGCCATATTTGTAAGTTGGGTGCGTTACGAAGCGAACATATCGCCTTACAGGGCGGAAGCTATGAACAAGTCTGTGTTCGTAATGAACAGCTGATTTATTGTCGTCATCATGATGAGGAGACCATCTATGTGGCATTAAACCTTGCCGATGAGGAAGTTGAAATGACGATTGACCATGTAACACAAGGACAAGATCTCCTTACCGATAAAATCTATAACGGATCAAGCCAAGGATTACCGATTACCATCGCACCCCACGGGTCAATGATTATCATTGACCATTTGGAAGTAGAAAAGAGCGAAAACAAGGAAACAGCAGATGCGATGATCAGTGTTCCTATAACAGAAGAGAATACATCAACGTTACCGAAAATCGGTCGATATCGACATTTTAAAGGAAATATTTATTCCCTGTTATACATCGCCAAACACAGTGAAACATTGGAAGATATGGCGGTGTATCGTCAATTATACGGCGATGGCAGCGTTTGGGTACGCCCATGTTCCATGTTTACTGAAACCGTAATGGTGGATGGTGAGGAAGTTCCCCGTTTCCGCTATATCGGAAAATAGTCAAATAAAAGAGCCTGTGATATTTAGGCCAAAAGCCTAATTCACAGCTCTTTTTCACTTTCATCTGATAACAAAGAAATTCATTCATTAAAAGAGGGAAGCCAGTCTATTATAAAAGGTAATGTATCATTTACCCGATGAAAGGGTATTTGAATTAAAGCTAGTTGTGAACGCAACATATGTATGAATTACCAAAATTGGTGAATATGCACAGAAAATAGTAATGATAATTAATAGTATTGTAATTGCAAGATATAATGAAATAATTAAAAATCCTATTGCATACAAAAAAGGAGCGCTATTATGAAAATAAGTGGAAATATACGCTATCACTCTTGTGAGACAAAGAAAAGCATAATCAACAGCCAATTTGTTTCACTCATGCTCTTTTAACAGTCGATGTAAATGCTCCGCAATGATCGGCATTCGCTTTTGCAAAAACTGCGGATGTTCATGGAGCCAACGACGATTTCGTGGTGAGGGATGCGGCAATACGTAAGCACACTTCCCACATAATATTTGATCCTGAAAGATGAGATCCTCTAAAGCTGTTTCCGATCCAAAAAGAAAACGAGCAGCATAACTTCCGATGATGATATAAATTTGCGGTTCAATGATCTTAAGTTCACGCTGTAAAAAACGATCGGCACATTCGATAATCGGGGCCTTATCACCATGCGATTGACATCCGGGATAGCAATGACCCACCGAGGTCATATAAAAATGATTAGGGTCATAGAACGCCGCTTCCGTTATCTGATACCATTCCCGTAATGTTTTACCGCTCTGATCAGAAAAAGGCAAACCGCTTTTTTGTACTTTACGACTGGGAGCTTGTGAAATCTGCATCACCGCCGGATGCGAGAAACCGAAAAAAATCGGCTGCGGCTCATGATCAAAGCGCAGACGACATTTCCGACAGGATGTAATATCCGCTTTCAGCTGTTCATACGGATTCATCATTATTCCCATTCCCTAACGATAAGGTTTGTTGATAAAGATCGATCAATTCCTGGCTCAGAATGCGAAAGGTCTCGGCACTCATCAACTGATCCTCCGCATGAGCCAATAACAAAGTAACGGTGGTAAGAACCCCATTCGCGTCCTGTTGTAATAATTGGCTATGCACTTTCTGCCCCTTTAAAAAAGCTTCATCACCCTGACGTGTCTGTTCACGGGCATCCGCAAACTTACCGATTTTAGCACTGCGAATAGCTTCTATGTAATATGAGCGTGCAGTACCGACCATTGAGATGATCTCCATACTGGCCAGTTCCAATGATTTCATCGTTTCACCTGCCGCATTGCCATTTTTAATACCCGCTCTCCGTTAAGATTGCCATAAGACTCCAGATCGATCGGCAAAACCGGCTTTCCCTGTGCCATTTGTCCAATCTCATTCTGCAAATAACGTACCTGCGGACTTAATAATACAATATCCGCACTTAGAATATGTTCTTGCGCTAAATTGGCCTGTACCGCCCAAATCTTTGCATTGATATGCTTTGCCGCAGCCGCCTGCTGCATTCTCTTCATCAGCATACAAGTCGACATCCCCGCCGAACAAATCAATAGTATATTCAAAGTGACCCCTCCGGTTTCCTACCTCTGTCTACTATTATATAC
>CAJUGR010000119.1 GCA_910586285.1 uncultured Erysipelotrichaceae bacterium | reverse complement strand
CAAAAAAACAGAAACACATGTTCCTGTTGCAAGCAAATTGGTGACGCGTACGGGATTCGAACCCGTGAATGCATGCGTGAAAGGCATGTGAGTTAACCGTTTCTCCAACGCGCCATCAGTTTCGAATTGCTTTAATATAATACCATTCCCTAAAACATCTGTCAACTGTTTTTGAACAATTTATAGTTGCGAAAGCATTCATGGAGCGTTTACGACAGCGTTTCATTCTATATGTACAATCTCCGATCGGAGATTGATTAAAGATTAAAATAGCTTAATAAACCTATATAAATTCCATATGCAAAGGAATAGGGATCATTACGTAATTTCTCCGCATCCTGTGGGTTACTTAAATAACCGAGTTCCACCAAAATAGCCGGCATGCGCGTTGCTCTCAATACATAAAGAGAAGGATTCACACGGACCAAATTATCCTTGGTTCCGGCACTCTCCACAATCCCCTGTAAGACCGCTTCCCCCATATACCAGGCTCGACTGCCACGACGAAATACATATACCTCACTGCCGTTGACCAGCGGATTAGCATTCGAATTACTGTGAATACTGATGAAATAATCCGCGTTCCAATAATTTGCCATATTCACCCGTTCATGCAATGATGACGTGGTTGTGGTACCGATTACCTGCGCAGGAAACATCCGGCTTGTGCGTACCGCAAACTGCGGATCACTGTCCAACAAATCCGCTAACATACTTCCTATTGTAAAATTCACCGCTTCTTCACTCAGGCCGTTTCCCTGTGCGCCGGCATTGATCAAACCCGGATTATGTCCCTGATCAATAAATATTTTAATTGTCATTATATCACCTTCGCTTTATCCTATGTGATAACACGCCCCTTTCCTGTATATTTACCCAATCCTATCTTTTTTTCTGGTACATTTATCTTGATTATATTATAATAAAGCCAAAACGAAGGAGTGAAATACATGAAAAAAGTACTATGTGTAATGAGTGATCAATTTGAAGAACTGGAAGCGACAGGTACCATTGCGTTATTACGTCGGGCCGGCATCACCGTTGATGTTTGTGCCTTGCACGGAAACCAAGCACGCGGGCGTTTTAATCTGTGTATCTGCGATCTGATTTCATTTGCGAATGCTGATGCGGCGAATTACGATGCCTTATTTTTACCCGGTGGTCCGCACTATAAAGAACTTCAAGAAGATGATACCGTTAAACAGATGATCATCGCATTTGCGCAACAGAATAAACTCATCAGTGCCATTTGTGCCGCCCCGACCATTTTGGGTAAAATGGGATTGTTAAAAGGTAAGCACTACACTTGCTTTACCAGCATGAACGAAGATTTTGGCGGTAAATATGTTGATGCTTACACCGCGCAAGATGGTAATCTCATCACCGGTCGCAGTGCCGCAGCTGTTATTGACTTTGCCTTTTTGATTATTGAAAATCTGCTGGGAAAAGCCAAAGCGGACGAGGTGAAAAAATCAATCTATTATGATAGATAAGAAAACACTGCTTCTTTGGAAACAGTAACATTTAACAGCGGATATTATGTTTAAATGTATATCATTAAAAATCTTAATTGACAGAGAATCATAATCACGTCTAAAAGATGTGGTATGAACTCGCCCTATAAGAGCCTGATGTTCGCATACTCATCCGAATATTGAGGCTCGCCAGTCGCAACGTTTACTCTGATTGCCTCTCCAAAGAGGCCTTTCTTATCGTTTTATTTCACATATCCATAAACGGGGCGATAAATTTTTTCATCCTCATTTGATCCGATCGTTTATCTGCCTGCAACCGGCTTAGGATGTATTCTTGTATTGCTTTTTCTTATTTCCTGCTGTATTCCCAAAATATCCTTGTGATCAAAATTTCCTATTCCCAAATTTATACTTCATATTGGCTTGCCACTCAAACATCATCAATGCTGATTTACTTTTTACCATAAATTCTGAGTTTAAATATATCAGCGATCTCTCTGTTTGCATTTGTAATATCTGCCATATTTCTTTTCTTAACTTATTATATATCGCCATTCTTCAGTATGATTATGATACGATATTAGCATTGATAACTTGATTGTAATAAACTATTTGTGTCTTTCAATATACATACCTCCTTCTTTACTTTTGTTAGCTGGCAGGCCAACTTTATTGTACAGAAGGAGGTTTGCGTTTTCCACACTAAAACTTCTTTTACCACACGCATAGCTTGTAGATTTTGCATTGCATTAACAAGGCAGGAATGTTTTATCCAATCCTGCCTTTTAATACTTTGAAAATCATGACCTTTGAGGCGGAATACCATCCCCATCCATTCCACCATCAGGTCGTGCAGGACGATCGGAGAAGTCTTCAGGATTGCCACCGGGATTACGCTCCTGAGGGTTGCCCAGTGGTGCACCATAGTCGCCCATCGCATTACCGGAAGTCGTAATACGATCATTCAGCGTGACGGATGCCGCCTGCGTGCCGCCGCTGATGCCGCTTTCAATATAACCGTAATCATTGACGCTGCCACCACTGCCACCGGTATAAAGCTGATAGGTTTCACCGCTTTCCAACTTTGGAGAACTGATCACGATATTGGAGTAAGCTCGTGGTGAAGTGAACCCTAGAATAACATTTCCCGCACTGTCCGTCAAATAAGTAAATGATTGGGCACTTTGAGCTGACAGGTTAAACATTATGACATTCTGCGAAGAACTTGCGGAAGGAGCCTGTGCCATCTGTGAACTGCCCAAGGCGATAAGAATCCCGCCATTAATTTCACAAGCGCTGTCATAATCCAGTGCCCCATTACCCCCATCTTCCGGCCCCCATATTACCATCGTCCCTCCATCCATAACAATCGAACCGTTAGCGTCCGCACCATCCCCTCGCGCATCCACTTGTAAGGAGCCGCCATGAATCTCAATCACATGGTCTCCATCCGCGAAATGATCCGGTGAGGGCTGTGATTCATTATCGTTATCATTGCCCCCGGCCGCATTAATACCGTCATCATCCGCCGTCACAAGCAAATCGCCGCCATTGATGATGACATTGCTACCCTCGATTCCCTCATAGCTTTTGGTAATATCCACTGTACCGTCTTGAATCGTCAGTGTGCCATCACTGTGCATTCCATCATCCCCACTGGCAATCGTAAAGTTTGCGCCTTCCACGGTGAGCGCTCCGTTAGAATGTAATGAATCATCACTGGTATCCATTTGAAACACTCCCCCGTAAATTGTCAATGCGCTGCCTGCCTTCACTCCTTTGGCACTCGCTGTCGTCTCCTGTGATGATTCGTGTGCCGGTTGTTCCCAACGTCCGAATCCACCCGGTTCAAATGCATTTTTCGCCGTAACACTGTTCACACTGCCCCCGCCGGTTGTAATCGTAAACGTACCATCATAAATTGCCAGGCTATGTTCACTTTGTAAACCGTCATTGCCTGCGGTAATGGCAAAGGTTCCATTTTCAATAACCATATCCCCTTTTTCATTGTCCTTATCATAAGTAGTTTTCAATCCATCCCCACCGGTATCTATTGCATAAGTTCCCTCGTGTACATAAAGAAAATCCTTACCGAAGAATCCATCATCTGCGGCTTTGACAGTAATTCTACCCGACATAAGTTTCAGCGTATCTTTTGTTTTCACCGCATCTTGATACTTCGCATTAACATTCAATTCCCCCAACCCGTTTATCGTCAAATCATCCTGTGAAAAGATAGCTGCATCCGGTGCATCTTCACTTTGATCTTGATAGGATGAGCCATCCGCAATCATATTTTTTGTACCCTCAGGCAGTGAAAGAATCAGTTTTTTACACTCTGTACATGAAATTGCCGGACCGTTTTCTGCCGTAATATTTACCTGATCCAAGATCAATCGTACCGTATCATTTTTATTCACCGTAATCTCAACTTGTCCCTTTAATGTTCCTTGCAGTACATAGGTACCGGCTTTGGCGATTGTGACCTTATCCGTATAGTCACCAAGATTGATCACTTCACAATCATTTTCATCATAATCCGTATACCAATCATCGTCATCATAAGAAACCACATTGGTAAGCGTCTCCTCATCTGAAGAATTTGCCGCATCGCCTTTACCGCCGCAACCCCATAACAAAGAAATGCTCATTCCCAATGCCAAAAGCGTGCGTCCATGGTTACAATTCATCACTGTTTACCTGCCGTTTCGCTACAATCACACTGAGATTGCCGTTACGTGTGCGAATTGCATCAATCATCGCTTTTTCCTGCTTGATATCTCTTAGTGTGATTTGATAATATACTTCGAACATTGAACCCAGCTGTACTGTCTTTACTTTCACCAATTCCACTTGTTTCACATACTGCGCAAAGATATCATCGAATATTTCCGTATAGTCTAGATTTTCAGGAATCGTAATGTGCAAATCCTTGTTTATCGTTTGACTGCTTCCAAAAGAAAGTTTATTTAATAATAACGATGTCAAGCCGATCACAAAAGAAATGAAGCAAGCAAAGGTTAAAAAGCCCATACCTGTTGCCAAACCGACAGCCATCGCAAAGAAAATAAATATAATCTCACGAGAACTTCCGGGTACGGAACGAAACCGTACCAAAGAAAACGTACCCAAAACCGCTACGCCGGTTCCAAGATTACCATTGACCATCATGATCACCAGTTGAACCAATGCCGGTAATAACACTAAGGTGATTTTAAAGTTCTTGCTTGCATGACCCTGAATAGTATAAACGATCGATATCCACAGTCCTAACAATAATGAGGCAAAAGTACAGATGCCTCCCCCCATAAAGCTTAAATACGCCGCACTTTCGTTTAAAATACCAGTGAACATCGTTGATCTCCTTTCTGATAATGCGTTACCTTTTGTGCTACCTGTATATCATGGGGTTGATTTACAACCGAAACAGAATGAGCGTTTAGCGTGTCTTGCATGAACACCCTTCCGTATTTGGAAAAAGAAATCGGATAAATTTTCATTTCTGTTAACAGATGAGTTAACCACAACGGATAAGCGGTTTGCGCTTTAATTTCCAAAAGGGTCATCCCCTCTGCCAATAATAGCACTCCATCCATTCCATAGCCAAGATCCAAGCGATCATAACGACGCCGAATTCGTTCATCAAAGGTCAATCGCAGATCGCTTTGTTCTTTACCGATTAACGGAACACGATCATAAGCTAGAAAAACCTTGGGCTTGGGATGATAGAATGACATAAAATAGTCAATCTCTGTCGCAATTTGTGAAGGCTGAGGCAAAGTACTCCTTTTTTGAATATAGGCACGTGATTGATCCAATGTCAGCGCAATTCGACGTTTATTGACAACGCCGTTACACTTCTTTTTGATTTCCAGATAAACGATGGAATCGTTGTCCGGTACCCCATAGC
>CAJUGR010000118.1 GCA_910586285.1 uncultured Erysipelotrichaceae bacterium | reverse complement strand
ATTTTAACATTGGTGAATGGTTTTGTTTCGGGTTCATTAACCAATATCATAACCATTTTGGTCTTTCTTCTCGGTGTTCCAAAGGTAAAGGATGGAAGCATTACGATCAATGAATTGGCGGCTTTCCAAAGTTACATCTTGATCGTATACCAGTCATTTTCTTCTTTACCCGGCATATATACGGATTTTATGTATTACAACGGTCAATTGTTTTATATTGCCGCTTTGATGGATAAGAAAGAAGAAGTTTATCAACGAAAGCGCAGTATGGATCGTGAAGATCAGGACATTTGTTTTGATCATGTGACGTTCGGTTATGGAAAAGAAGCAACGATTAAGGATGTATCGTTTACGATTCCAAAAGGAAAGATGACAGTCATCGTTGGAACCAATGGCTCCGGTAAGACAACGCTGTTTAAGCTGTTGGAGCGTTTTTATACTCCGGATCAAGGAAAAGTGCTTTTCGGCAGTGATGATGCGGAAAGCATTCATTTACAGGAATGGCGTCAAAGCATGGCTTATGTGCTTCAGGAGTCACAGTTGTTTAACGGAACGATTCGCGACAATATCAATTACGGAATGGATCGAACGGTTGCTCAAGAGGAAACGGAAAGTGCTGCTAAAGTTGCCTGCGCACATGAATTTATACGAGAACTTCCAGGCGGTTATGACTATGTCATCGGCGAAAACGGCTGTAAATTATCGGCCGGACAGCGTCAACGAATTGCGATTGCCCGAGCGATCATGCTAGATCCCGCTTATTTGTTGTTGGATGAGGCCACCTGCAATATGGATGTACAGTGCGAAAAGTCGGTAACGGAAGCCTTAATGAAACTCATGGAACATCGCACTACGGTGATGATTACCCATGATATGAAGTTATTGGATCGTGCTGATCATATTATCGTATTAAAAGACGGCTGCGTGGAAGCAGAAGGAACCCGAGATGAGACAGAGGCAAATAGTCCAACTTTGCGCCAGCTGAAAGTAGCGTCATCCGGATCATAAATATTATTTATTGAAAGGAGATTTTATGAAATCAAAAATTAATGAATTGGCGGATTATCGGGAGGCGCCGTTTCAAAAGGAGGTTACCATCGCTTGTCCTGCTGAGCATATCAATGTTCAGATGAAGCATTTGACCCGCAAGTTTAAAAAGACAGAATCGGTCAGCGAAGTGGCAAAGGGTGATGTCGTTGTTCTCTCCTTGGTCAGTGAATTGACTAAATTCAATCGTCCAATGGTACCGATTACCGTTGGTTCCCGTTTGTTTGATGAAGAATTAGAAGCCCAGTTAATTCATCATTCATGTGGTGAAAGCTTTACAGTTACCGTTCAAAACCAACCGGTTAACGTTACAATCAAACAAGCCAGTCGTACATTGTTTCCTCAGCCAACCGATGAAATGGCCGCTGTGTATGCCACAGAACATGAGGAATTTGCGGGGATTACAACGGTAGCACAATATCGCCAAAAAGTGATCGAAGACTATTGTCAAAAAGAAAAACAGAGCATTCTTTATCAAACGATGGACGATATTATGGAGTATGTATTGACACACAGTGATTGGGATTTTGATGAGGATGAGTTAGCGGAGCGAGTAAAAGCAGTCAAAATGGAAATTAACACTGAACTCAAGGAAGAAAAGGGGCAGACTTTGGAAGATCTTTCCACTGAAGATTTAAAGATCCTTTTCGGAGTAGAAAGCTTCGATGAAATGGATACCATGTTGCGAATTGAAATGGAACGGGTGATCGCGTCCGACCTGTGGCTGCTGGAGATTCATCAAAAACAATCAATAGAAGAAATCGAAAATAACGGATGGGCATTCTTAGAAGAATATGTAAAAGCAAATTTGCAAATCAGAGAGGAGAAGTAATATGTCGATCAAATATGCAACCGATGAAACGTATGATGAACTGGTAAGTGAAGGTGTAGTTATTGTGGATTTTTTCTCAAAAACGTGTGGGCCATGTAAAATGCTTGCCGTTGTTTTGGAAGAATTAGACGATGAATTCCCGTTTTTAAACATCGTTAAGGTCGATGTGGATGAATGCCCAAAGCGGTCGGAGGAGTTTAAAATTAACGGTATTCCCGATGTCTATTATTATAAAGACGGGAAGATCATTGCCCATGAAACGGGCTTTGACAGTAAGGATATGATCATGGCACGCTTGACGGAAATTCTATATTGATTTAAAATGACAGTGTAAGTTTATTAAATGGGTGATCAATGAATAAATAGATACTTTAAAGGAGGATATCCATGAAAAAAGTAATGAAAGTCGTTCTGGCAGCATTCCTGTTGGTTTGCTTTGCCGGATGCAACAAAGAATCAGATGGCAAAAATGACGATGAGAACAGTACCGATGTGGATATGAGTAAATATCCTGCGGAAATAAGTGAATGGAGCGGACAGAATTTTGTTGATTATTTTACCGAAGCCGGTGTGTTCAGTAATGACAATGGATATGAAACGTGGATTCAGGATCACACATCTTATTGGCCGGACACTCCGGTCAATGAATGTGCCGGATGGTGGAATAAAGAAGGAACGGATAGGGTGATGATTTTGATTATGAAATCCGATAATGCTGACACCAGTGAGGAACAGATGAACGAATGGATCAAGAGCATTAAGGAAAATCATACGCTGCCGGGTGAATATGCATCATTGCCGGTGGATCACCTTGTCGGGAATGTGGCGTTCTCCTTTGAAACTTCTATTCTGGATGATGCTAACTATGAGGCCTTTAACAATGCCTACCAACAGCTTCTTACTGCTTTAAATGTAACTCCCGATATGTAATGAATGTGATCAAAGAGTCTGCGGCATTCCTGCAACAGGCTCTTTCAGTTTAAGGAGAATGATGATGGAACGAGTTGATATTGCCATTGTGGGCAGCGGGCCGGCCGGTATATCGGCGGCACTGAATGCTCAAATTCGGCATAAAAGTTTTTATCTTTTCGGATCAGGCAATCTCAGTGATAAAGTACAGCGATCTGAACAAATTGCCAATGTTCCGGCAATCGGAGTCATATCCGGTGCGGAATTGAATGAACGATTCGCCAAACATATTGATGAAGCCGGTATTACCGTTACCCAGAAACACATTACCGGAATTTATCCGATGGGCGATTATTTTGCCTTGTTGGCAAATCAGGATGATTTCTATGCCAACAGTGTCATTTTGGCGACCGGAGTGGAAACGATCAAGCCACTGCGCGGAGAACGAGAATTTCTTGGTCGCGGTGTCAGCTATTGCGCTACCTGTGATGGCAATCTGTATCAGGGAAAAACGATTGCAGTGATTTGTGATAATGCCCCGATGGAAGAAGAAGCTGCCTATTTGGCCGGCTTAGCGCAAAAAGTATATTACCTGCCATTGTTTCAAAACAGTAAGCTTGACGCTGATCATTGTGAACGGTTATCATCTCCCATTGTTGAGATTTTAGGAGATCAGCGTGTCAGTGCCATTCGCTGTAAGGATGAGCAAAATATTGCCGTTGACGGCGTGTTCTTTCTGAAACATTCCATATCTCCGGCCGTGCTTTTGACCGATTTGAACATGGAACAGGGACATGTGGCGGTAGATCGTCATATGGCAACCAACATTAAAGGTTGTTTTGCGGCTGGTGATTGTACCGGTACCCCTTATCAAATTACCAAATCATTGGGCGAAGGGAATATTGTCGCTCATGCGGCGTTTGCCTATTTGGCGCAACAAAATCGATAGGAGAAAATAACATGAACATCACAACAGGAACAAAGATATCCGGATTTACGGTACAGCGAGTACGGGAAGTAACAGAATTGAATGGAAATCTGATCGAGATGATTCACGATCAAAGCGGTGCGCAGCTTTGTTGGATGGACAACAAAGAAGTGAACAAACTGTTTTCGGTGGCGTTTCAGACGCTGCCTCAGGATAGTACCGGCGTTTTCCATATTTTGGAACACTCAGTGCTCTGCGGATCTAAAAAATATCCGGTAAAGGAGCCGTTTGTTGATCTGTTAAAAAGTTCGATGAATACGTTCCTGAATGCGATGACTTATCCGGATAAAACGTTGTATCCGGTATCGAGTCGTAATCATCATGATTTTTTGAATTTGACATCCGTTTATTTGGATGCGGTGTTTGCACCGCAGTTGCTTCACAATCCGAATATTTTTTATCAAGAAGGACATCATATGGAAATGGAGAATGGCCAGCCTATTTATAAAGGTGTAGTGTTCAATGAGATGAAGGGAGCGATGTCCGGTGTGGATGATCGCATCGAACATGCCATGAATGAATTGTTGTTTCCCGACAACTGTTATCGCTTTAATTCCGGCGGTGATCCGAAAGTCATCTTGAATTTAACTTATGAACAATTTGTCGATACCTATCAACGCTTTTATCACCCTTCTAACGCGCGTTTTTTCCTTGATGGTGACATTGAATTGGAAGAGACATTGGCATTGATCAATTCTTATTTGAAGCGTTATGAGAAGTGCGATGTTCCTTTCCATATTGATGAACAGCGACCAGCTGCTAACGAAGGGAACGGTTATTATGAGATCGCTGCACAGGAAGATTTCGATCATCGTGCGATGTTGGCCATGGGCAAGATCATTGGCACATGGAAAGATAGAACTCGTTTACTGGCAGCGCAGGTATTGTGTGATATGCTTGCCGATACCAATGAATCCCTGTTAAAAAGAGCGCTGTTATCCTCTCATTTAGGCGAGGATTTGGAAATGGGCGTCATTGACGGGATTGCCCAGCCGTATTTATTGTTAATCGTACGCAATATCAATAATGAAAACAGCGATGCGATTCGCAAGCTCATTCATGATACGATCAGCGAAGCCGTTGACAAAGGATTAGATTCACAGGCGCTTTTGGCATCGGTAAATCATCTTGCTTTCCGATTTCGTCAAATGTCAGAACCTCAAGGTTTGGAGCGGGCGACATCTGCTTTGAAAAGTTGGCTGTACGGTGGGGATCCATTAATGTATATGGTTTATGATGAGGCTATGACAAAGTTGCGTGATATGATTGAAAACCATGAATTTGAAGATTTATTGCGGGAATTGTTGCTGGAAGATGAGGGCATGAGTGTGCTTCATATGCTTCCTTCCAAGACGCTAGGTCAAGCAGAACGTGATGAGGAAGAAAAACGGCTAAATCAAACGATTGCATCGCTTCGCGAAGAGGAAATGGCAGAATTGATTGCGAAAAATAAAGCGTTAATGGATTGGCAGCAGACTCCGGATACCCCGGCACAGATTGCCACACTGCCGACGCTTTCCTTGAAAGAAGTAAATGATACGCCGGAATTGATTGCGACAAAGGAAGCAATCATTGACGGTGTTACCGTGTTGGTTCATCCGCTTCCAACACACGGTATTGTGCATTTGGCGATGTATTTTCCGTTG
>CAJUGR010000117.1 GCA_910586285.1 uncultured Erysipelotrichaceae bacterium | reverse complement strand
GTGTGTATTATCCCGGTACAAATGTAGGCGGAGCATTAACGGGAGATACCACCAACATAATGATGTACGTGGGACTTGGATGTATATCAGTAGGAATGATGTTATTCATTGTGTTTAAAAGAAAACAAGAGGAATAAATAATTTAAGACAGGGCAAATCATAATGATTTCCCCTGTTTTTCTAAGTAAAACGGTAGTGTGTAAAAGATTGTGTAAACCTTCAAAAGTAGTATGAAAAAATATATGAAATTGGAGGTTTTTCTGATGAACAAAAGAAAAGAATTAATAAAGGAACTAATTAAAGAATTTGAATTAAAGGATACAAATGATATTTCACTTGCTATTCATCATCACCGCTTGCTTGAAATAGCTTTCGCAAATCGACTCATCCTAGCGAATGATTTCCGCTCAGTTTCTTCTCCATTATTTCATAAACCAATTTCACATCATTATCCAGTTCCAAAATACCGTGTCCGATTGTCTGATACCCTTTATGTTCATATAAGCATACTGCCGCAAGAGAAGCATCTAAGACCACGGTATTATGGCTCTTCATAATTTCCGCTTCCAAGCGCTGTATTATTTGTGAACCACAGCCTTGTTTCTGATATTCAGGCAATACATACACTCCCGTAATATGATTATCATGAAAACAGCCTGTTCCGATAATTACATTGCCGTCTCTCAATACTCCCATATTCCCGGATGCGATTCCTTCCAAAATATGTTCTTTACTATGGTGGTGACAAAAGAAATCGACCACCTCTTGGGGGTAAAACTTTGGATATATTGTTTCTATCGTTGTATGTAAAACATGATAAATGGCATCTGCCATATCAGATGTTGCGGGTACATAATTCATATTTATCCTCCGAAAACAATCGTTACTCTTTCTAGTATTTCGTTTTCATCATACAGGTAAGTATAAGTATTTTCCATCCTTAAAAGCATAAGCAGCGTCTTTGGTTATCTCATGCTTTTGCTTTTTTTTACACATGCATCCATTGCCTCGATGATCGCACTGCGCAATCCTTTTTCCTCCAGTTTTGCCACGGCTTCAATGGTCGTACCGCCCGGAGAACAAACCATATCTTTACATTCACCGGGATGCTTGCCTGTTTCCAGTATCAGCTTTGCCGATCCGATCAATGTTTGCGCTGCGAACTGATATGCTGCTTGACGCGGCATTCCATGGCGCACTGCGCCATCCGCCATCGCTTCGATGATTAAAAATACATAGGCAGGAGAAGATCCGCTGAGAGCGGTAACCGCATCCATCAGACGTTCCTCAACAACGCAGGCTTTTCCGAAACTTTCAAAAATTTCGATGATCTCCTCCTGATCTTCCTCAGATAATCCCTTACCGAAACTGATGGCGCTCATTCCCTCTGAAACCAGTGCCGGAGTATTGGGCATTGCCTTGACTACTTTACACTCAGAACCAACCATATCGACCATATCCTGAATCGTAATGCCTGGGGCGATATCGACCAAAATCACATCGGGTTTCGTCAAATCTTTTATTTCATTGATAACCGTCTTATATAAATGCGGCTTTACAGCGAGTATCAAGATATCCGCATGCTGAGCCACAGTTTCATTATCACTGATATAAAAATCATATTGACTGCCGAGATCTTGTAGCTTTTCCGGATGCAAATTGGATACGATCAGCTGATCCTGATAAACTAACTGTGCTTTCATGATCCCCTCGACCATCGCTCTTCCCATATTACCGCAGCCGATAAAACCGATAGTTTTTTCCATGGTATTTTCCTCTCTGATTTTTCTTCAGTATATCATAATCCAATGAAAATGAATAGCTTCTTTATGCGACAGAATACGATCCTCATACTGCTTAAGTCCAAACAATTCGAATCCGAGAATGCGGATAGGCACATAAAGTCACGGGAATACTGAATAAAAAGGATGTGATCACATGAAGCATTTTAAAACAATAAAACTGACCATCATCTGCCTCGGCTTTTTAAGCCTGCTTTATGGATTGGCACATATGGATCAGCCTCATCGCAAAACAAATAATGAAACCACCGCCATGGCTGAAAATGAACCAACCAAAACGGTTGAAATGGCGGAACAAAAAATAATGTATTTAACCTTTAACGATGGTCCCAGTGAAAATACCCAAGGAATATTAGACATTCTTGATCACTATCATATTAAGGCTACTTTTTTCGTTACCGGATCGAATCCTGAATATTTTGATCTATTAAAAATCATTCATGAACGAGGCCACGTTTTGGCTTTGCATACTTACAGTCATGATTATGAGACGATTTATGCCGATGCGAATGCTTACTTTCAGGATTTGACAAAGTTGGAAAATTTACTGAATGATCAGGTAGGCATTCAAACAAACATTCTGCGCTTTCCCGAAGGATCTGCCAATATCGTTGCCAACCAATATCATGAAGGAATCATGAGTGAATTGGTCAAAGACACCGAACAGCTTGATTATGTCTATTATGATTGGAATGGTGAAAACGGCGACCACGATCCTAAACTTTCCCCGACAACCTTGTATCAAAATGCATTAGCGAGTGTAGAAGGTAAAGATACGGTTATGATGTTAATGCATGACGGCAGTGAAAATGCCAATACACTGCAGGCTTTAGATCAGACCTTGCAGGAATTTCAACGCCAGGGGTGGGAATTCCGCGTTATTGAGGAATCCCACATGCCTGTTTTTCATCAGCTTGAGGATAACTCAGCGGACTAATTCGGATTCCGTCAGCTCTGCCGCAACCTTTTTCAGATCACTGCGGATGGGAAGATGCTGAGGACATAACGCTTCACATTTTCCGCATTTGCGACAATATTCCGCTGCCGCCTGATCCAACTTGCGATAGGAAGATTGGCCTTTCTCTTTTTCCGCATAGATCGCTGTTTCGTTCCAAATCTTAAAATTGGTCGGAATATTCACGCCAAAAGGACATGGCATACAATAGCCGCAGCCGGTACATCCGTTGCGCACCCGTGCATGTAGTAAATCAGCGACTTCATCAACGATGTTTTGCTCTTTTTCATTCAAAGCCACAAACGGTGAGAAGGTTTTCACATTATCTGCCACTTGTTCCATAGAGGACATTCCGCTCAATACCACTGCCACATTTGGCAAGGAAGCCGCATAACGCAGTGCCCAAGAGGCCAAAGATGCATTAGGACATTCGTTCAAAAAGCGTGCTTGAAATTCCTGTGGCAAATTCACAAGGCGACCGCCTTTGATCGGTTCCATCACGATCACGGGAACTTCATTTTGTGCTGCCAGTTGGTAGCCTTTCATGCCTGCCTGAATGTTCATATCCATGTAATTTAATTGAAGCTGGCAGAAATCCCATTTCCGATATAAGAGAATTTTTTGAAAGGTATCGTAATCATCATGAAAGCTGAATCCGAGATGACCAATACGTCCTTCTTTCTGCTTCTTCTCCAGAAAAGGAATGATCTGAAGATTAAGAGTCTTTTGCCATTTTTCCTGATCCAGCGCATGGAGTAAATAAAAATCAAAGGTATCTGTTTGTAGGCGCCGGCATTGTTCTTCAAAAATTCGTTCCACATCCGCCGGTTCTGTTAACGACCAGAGCGGCAATTTGGTCGCAAGGTAAAAACGATCCCGCGGATATTTTTTTAATACGCGTCCGACAAACGGCTCACTGTTTCCTTCATGATAAGGATAAGCCGTATCAATATAGTTTACTCCGTTGGCGATCGCATAGTCCAACATTTTCTCGGCTTCTGCCTCATCAATTTCACCATTTTCTTTTGTGGGAAATCGCATACAGCCAAATCCCAATAAAGATGGATTGGCATTTAGTGATCGTAATGATTTGTATTCCATAATAATTCCTCGCTTTCTGTATGATTTATATTGAATACGTTTTTTATTTTTGTTTACACATTGATATATATTGTGGCAACAAGGGCTCGAACATTAATCCATAGCGTTCATCAGCGTGATGACGTTCACTGTATTCCATGCTCATAGTGGTAAAGCGCATGGCGATATCACAAGCATTTGCCAACGCTTTCTGATGCAGATAGGCTCCTAGAAATGCCGATGCAAAGAGATCTCCGGTGCCGTGAAAGTGATAAGGCAAGCGTTCTCGCATTAATAGTTGCGGTGTTTGATTAGCCTCGTAAATCGCACATCCCAATTCGGAGTTATTCAGCCAAACCCCCGTTAATAAGATCGTGGCCTGTGTCATTTGATATAGCTTCTCTAATAGGCGAATAATTTCCCCTTCACGGTAAGGCCCTTCGCAATAGGGTTCCTGTAAAAGTGCATAAGCTTCGGTCATATTGGGTGTCACAATATCTGCTTTCGCACAAAGCCGCCGCATCTCCCAAATCAATTCCTCGCTCAAGGATGCATAAAGATGTCCATGGTCACCCAGTACCGGATCTACCAGATGAAGGGCATCGGGATATTGGGAAAACAAATGTGATATTTCATTGAGTTGAGCCGCATGGGATACATATCCGCTGTAAAGCGCAGAAACCGAGAGATCCAGTTCCCGCCAATGATTAAGGATTTCATGCATGGAATCACAAAGATCCAGCATATATGGTTTTCCCAGTCCTCCTGTATGTGTTGATAATAAGGCAGTGGGAAGCGGTGTTACACTCAAACCGATACTGCTTAAAACCGGCAGTGATATCGTCAGAGAACACTTCCCGAAACAGGATAAATCCTGAATGCAGATAACATTTTGATTCATAGTTTATTCTCCGTACCTTGTTTCATTATATCATAATCATTTTCATGATCAAGGAAAGCCGTAAGTTATCAGGAAAAAATTTGGTAATAATGATACCAAATGAAAGCCGCGTAAAAGTAATAAAAATCCTTTTTAACATCAAATTGCGAAGCCAAAGGATAAGCAGCACAACATATCAGCGCACCCGCACATCGTTTTTTTATTAGGTGGGCTTGGTCAATCTGTGGTCAGATAAAAACAAGCCGATAAACTGTGATTGCTCACTTGTTCATCCACTCTGCCTCTTATGCGTCCGCATCTTTGATGAAGGTTACGTGTTAATCTTTTACATCTGCCAAATTCCATTAGAGAACATATCAAAGAACGCCCCCATACCCGAAGATACAAGAGCGTTATCAAACTATTAAGGGCAGAGATATTTTTTCATCTGCGTCCTTATCTTTTCTTTTGCGATAGAAATAGATTTACCCACCGAAGAAGCAGTACAATGCTCCATTTCAGCAATCTCATAGTAATTGAAATCGTACTCGTAATAGAGCAGGAAACGCCGCCTCTGTATCTCTGGAAGAGCGGCAATGGTACGGTGGAGCAGTTCGGAGCATTCCTGCTCAATAATCAGCTCGTCAACACCTTTCGGCGTAACCCTTGCCCTTTTGTTAAGGGCTTCATCGGAAAGCTCAAGTAATTCTTTGTGGCGTTCATCTGATTGCAGCAGGTTACGGTTTCTGCGCTCCATTTGCTGAAACTCTATAAAGAATTGTTCGGATACCTCTAATTCGTGATAGCCGCCTTGCCCGTCCTTAA
>CAJUGR010000116.1 GCA_910586285.1 uncultured Erysipelotrichaceae bacterium | reverse complement strand
GTACAATGTTGCTTGAAAAGGGGATGCCAATGGAGGATGTTGCGCGTTTTCTTGGACACAAGAATACGAAAATGGTCGAATATGTTTATCGTGAGTTTATCAATGCCAATGAGCTGGATGAGGAGAGGATCAAAGAAGGGGCGAAATATTTTAAATCGTAATATTAATAAGCTGCACCTATTTAATGAGATTCATTTCAACTATTTTATAATCGTAGTATAATGGTAACAGGAGGATCGGATAATGCGACCTCTTAACACCACCGAAAGGTTTAACATGGCGGTTAATTCAAGGCTCATCATTACTTGTTGGTTTGAAAAAGCCGGATGAAGTGGGTGAATGGGTGATGGGCAGAAAGGAAGACATACAGCTGTATGTACGCAGAGTTTTTAACTCTTGTGGTCGTACTGCTCATTATTATCAAGCTTGACAAGCTAAGTAAGTAATAAGATTAGCCTTGAATTGTAAAAAAAAGGGAGCGAGTAGTGATCGCTCCCTTTTCCGTGGCTCATCGTCACTTGTTGGTTACGGTGATATTATATGCGATAAATCGATAAAAATCAATAGGATTTTCTACGTTTTGAATGGATTTATATAATGACAACAGTTAAAGCAGATGAACTCACGGAGTCAGATCGGGATCCTCGGAATCCGTTTAGTGGAAAATCGTGGAAAATCTTGCACTTTTATGTTGCACATTATGTGCTTTAGTGCTATACTAATGATGTAGATAAGACATGGTCAATGTTAAGTAACCATATCCATTAGAGTGAGTCACGGGTTCAAATCCCGTACGCGTCACCAATTTGCTTATGACAGAAACATATGTTTCTGTTTTTTTTGTAAGAGAAAACTACCGGATGATTTGGGGGTTCAGAGAAGTTTTAGCGATGTATTCGTGAGGAAAAATGCCTAGAAATAGGCGCGATATTACAAGAATTATGCCGAGGGAAAGGAACCACACTATTGGAGGCAGAAGCATGTCCCGACCACATACATATATTGTTGGAAATACCACCAATAGATAGTGCATCATCAATAATGGGCTTTTTGAAAGGAAAAAGTAGTTTAATGATCTATGAGCGATGTGGCAATATGAAATATAAATATAGGAATAGGCAATTTTGGTGTCGTGGATACTACATAGACACGACAGGGAAGAATAAGAAGAAGATAAAAGAATACATCGGGAACCAAATCAAAGAAGATCAAATGGCAGAACAGCTAACATTGGAAACATAGAGCCGTTTACGGGTAGCAGGAAGTAAAAGCAAATGGCGGACTGTTGTGCTATATAAAGCGCATCTAGCAAAAAAGCCTTACAGGTGCATATGAAAAACCACCAGCTAAGCCGGTGGATATTAATTACATATTCTTTTGGAAAGTATCTTGTTAAGCTGAGTATGGCTTTTTAACAACGACTATTTTGCCTTGGCACGCGCCTCAAAGCGTTCTTTGTTGACGATCACCCGCTCATGAACTGCAGTGCCGATGACCTCTTTTTCATCGCTTGCACATAACTGGAACGTCACTTTTTTACGATCAACGGCAGTAACTTTTGCATGACAGGTAATGGTTTTGTGACAGGGGGTCGCTGCCTGATGTGTAGTATGAATCAGAATCCCTACACTGGTTTCTTCTGAATCCAGATCTTCTTTGATTAATGCTGCGGCACTCTGTTCCATAAACGCAACCATCATCGGCGTGGCATAGACTTCCACTTCACCCGATCCGATTACCTTTGCCAGTTCCTTTTCCGTGATGGTATGAGTGAAGGTCTGCTCTTTTCCTACTTTGATTTCTTTCATATCGTTACCTCTTTTCAACGCAATTATTTCGATGCTATTATATCATGAAAAAGTCCGTAACAAACAAATAATTCGCATAAAACAACATTCTGTTTCCATACTAATGGCACAGGAAGTGATAACATGATAACCTACGAAAAAGGCTTGGTAACATCAGTTCAAGTGACAAGACCCGATTTTAAAAGCTATTTATTACTTGATCGTAATTTTCAGGGAACATTGCTGGGCTTAACCAGCGCAATGAGTTACATGAGAGATAGTTTCATGATTAACAACGATGATTTTCGCTATTTCTATATGCAAATGGGGGTAAAAGAAATCAATCATATGGAACTGTTAAGCGAATTGTTACATCAGATGCATGGCAGTGATGATCGCTATTACGATGAAGATAATGATGATACTCCAACCCATGAACTCATCAAACCTCTAAGCGAGAAGGAAGTAATTCAGCCAATGCGGCAAGAACATGTGAATAACGATATCACCGCCGCAACGATGTTTCATCTGGAAGATGAGGAACGTCAAATCCGGCTGTTTCAGGAATGCATCGCTAAAATTGATGATGCCGGTGCGCGGAAAGTTTTTGAACATATCGTTACAGGAAAACAAGAGAATGTGAAAATTCTGAAAGATATCTTAAACACTCTCAAAGAACCGAACGAAATCAAGGATTTTGGCTTGGGTGAAGACTCACATAATGCATTCTCACCGAATGCCGGCAATTATTTCGATAAACCCAATCCGGAATTTTTAAATCCTTCTGAATTGGAATCTTTACATGACCATCATGGCTAAGCTTTGATGGTCAATTTTTTTAAAAGATTTATCACAATATTGAGGTAGAAAAGAAATGTGGCAATCTTTCCCGTTTTTCGCTATAATGTACGAGAAATGAGGTGAGAGTGTGCGTAATAAAGATGCGGCGTTGCGAAAGAAATATCGGAAAATACAGCGACAGGGAAAGCAGGATTTGCGTTTTTTGTCCTTAATGATATTTTTAGGATTACTGCTGTACAGCGCCTTAAATTATTATGTTCTCACTCGAATTGATCATACGGTAGCGGATGTGATGAAAACTTATCTTTTTTATGCCATCATAACATTACTGCTGTGGTGTGTGCCGTTAAGAATGTTATGGCGTTATAATCGCTTGGGCCGCTATGTTTATCTGTTATGCATCGGTATCAGCGTATATCTGTATCGTAATCAGCTTTCATTTGTGAGCGATGAATGGACACCCGCCTTTTTTCGATATTTGTTTCAGCTTTTATTCTTGTTAAAATGCATAATGATACTATATGGCGGAGTGCGTATATTTACGTCAGCGAAGATTCGTAGTATTTGGAATGTGTATGAACTTTTTGATGATGAATTGGCAAAGATGGAGAATATCAAAGAGGGGAAAGAAAGTAAAGAAGAACAACCTATGTCAAAAAAGGAAAAGAAAGCTGTGATATTGTTAAAACGTGCTTCTTTACGATTGGCCTTTTGTTTGTATTTCAGTGTTTTGGTTTCTTTTATGTTATTTGGCATTTTGATTCGCATACTGCCGCAATATCACGATGCGATTCAAGCCATTCAATATCCGTTATTTTCCGAATGTTTATTCAGCGTCATGGTTTGGAGTATTCCGGTCATCGGTATGTATTTGGGTAAAAGCTGGAGTCCTTATCTGATTTATGTGGCGATGATCGGTGAAGGACTGCGACTGTTATTATCCTATTCGCAATATATTGAACTGTTTGGTAATCGTATCGTTCCCATTGTGCTGAAATTGTTATTGATCGTAATTGAAATCATGCGCTATTTATTGGTGTTTATTTCTTGTCGCAGTGCTTTACGGCATCCTTATCTACGTGCTTATCGGCGTATGCAGATCGAAAGTAAGAATGATAATTAAGTTGATGATAAATTTTAATGGTAATTGTTGCTTTATGATAAAAGGCAGTATATAATTAAGACAGATAAAATACATAATTTCCCATTATAAAACATGGGATTGACACAAAAATGTCTCTAAAAGTGTACATTTATGACAGGCTGATAAACCTGTTTTTTTATATGCTTTTAGAGCATTTTTATTGATTTTGTACGAAATTCTTTGTGTCTATTAAAGTACACCTTATGAGATCGTTTTTACGTAAATTGTATGTTTATCAAAAAGAAGGAGTGAAGGGTATGAAAAGATTATGTAGTGTTTGTATGTGTTTAACCCTGTTAATGACAGGAACAATCGGCATACAGGAAGCGAAAGCGGAAGAAACGTATACGTACACAGGGGATCCGATTGAGGATGGGGATCAATCGGGGAATTGGAGCGAGCCTCAAAAGCCATCTGCGGAAGAAGTACTGAGTAAAATCACGATGGACGATCTTACGATATTCGATGCTTATAGTCATGCGATGAGGTGGAGAATTGGGGGATTTGGAGAAGATGAAGTGATTCCGGGATATGAAACACCACGTGTTTATTACCAACAAGGAACCGGGCATAATTCATTTTCTGCGATACGATTTTATTTGAATGAAATTGATGGGCATTCTTATAGTATAGGCACTTCCGGTGAAGATCATGAAGGAAATTGTTATCATGATTTTCATCTAAGTCTTATGAATATCAACAATCCTGCTCATGATGTAAAGGGCTTTATTGATACACCACAAGACTTTGAAATTAGTTTTACGATAACGCTGAGTGATGTAAAGAGTGGAAAAAGCCGTAATATAGGTAAGATGTCTTTACCGGCAAGAGTCGTGAAAGTAGAAGGAACAATTATTAAGAATAAATTGCATAATCTTAAACATGGATGGATGTTTTCTTATGAGGATTCTCTAGAATTGCTTAAGGAGTGGAACAATCAAATAAATTTTGATACCGTTGTCGTCGAATTATTGGATGGAACGATTAGCGAAGTGCGACTTCCTTCTTACCCTGCATTAATTGCTTATGGCGTAGCGGGTGGATGGCCTGACCCTGCATTGCCAGTTGGATTTCTTTCCGCGAATGATTTTCGCTATATCAATAATGTAGACACCAGTGACGTGGAACTTGATCCTTATTATCCCGGCGAATTAGGGTATTATAACCGAGGGGAACACGGACTTGCCTACTTGATTGATAAAAATGGTAACTTAGTGGATTATGACGGGAAGATTGTTATGCCATATTCGAAACGACCGAACAAGCAATACAAAACAACCAAAGATAAGGTAAGCATGAGCGCAAAAGAAGGTACGATGCCCGATAATAGCTTATTAGATATCAAAGAATTAATCCTTGATTTAAACCGTCCCTACTTGGCATATGATATGACCTTAATGGCTAATGGAGAGAAAATACAACCGGTCGGAAAGGTTGATATTGCTTCTGTGATACCGGCAAAATTAAAAAATAAGAAAAATTTAAGTGTTTACTATCTTAATGATAAAGGTAAATTAACAGAAGTGTCCGGTAAAGTTGTAAATGATAAGATTACATTTGAAACGGATCATTTCTCTACATACGTTATCACAGAAAAACTTTCTGATGAGGAATTGAAAAATATTGTTGTTAAGAAAATAGGGGTAGTTTCTGATGGTGATGACTTAAATAAAGTCAATGATAAAGACGTGATTAAAGATACCGGATTAACAGGTGGAAACGTAAATACCGGAATAAATCAGTATACTGCCATCTTTACCTTAATATCCATGTTCTCATTATTTGCATTGTATTTTATGATCGCTAAAAAGAAAAAACAAAACAGACAATAGTGACAAGTAAGAGGTAACCAACTGTGGCTACCTCTGTTTTTAATTCTCACTGTATATATTGATTTTTCTCGTCTAGTGCGTTGC
>CAJUGR010000115.1 GCA_910586285.1 uncultured Erysipelotrichaceae bacterium | reverse complement strand
CTATTTTACTACGGCAGTAGCGGATGCGGCACGAGCCTTGCAGGTGCTGGCCGGACGTGATGATCGCGATATGACGAGTTCCTATGAACCCGTTCCCGATTATGAAACCGCATTAAACAGTGATCTGCACGGTAAGCGCATTGCCGTGATCGATAATATCCAAAAGGCTATTACCAATGAGGAAATTCTCGCTGATTTTGAGGATTTGATTACCAAACTGAAGGCCAGAGGTGCCGTTGTAGAATCGGTTCACTTGCCGGATGAATTGTTATCGGTGATTTTACCGACATACTATATCATTGCCAATGCCGAAGCCACGGCCAACCATGCAAATTTGGACGGCATTCGCTTTGGCATGCGTGAAGCGGGGAACAGTGTAGAGGAAGTGATGATCCAGTCCCGTACCAAAGGCTTTTCCTCGCATATTCGCAAACGATTTGTGGTTGGCAGCTATTCGTTGTTTGTGGAAAATCAGGATAAATTATTCCGCAAGGCGCAGCAGGTACGCCGCTTAATCGTCAAAGAAGTGGAAAAGGTATTGGATCGCTATGATGTTACGATCGCATCGGCTACCAGCGGGATTGCGCCTCATCCTGAGGACAGCGCAGAAATCGGTTTGAGCGATACATATTTAATCGCGGAAAACCATATGATAATGGGCAATTTCAGCGGTTATCCAAGCATCACCGTGCCCAGTGGAACCGTATCGAATATGCCGATCGGCATCAGTATGATGGCGAAACCGTTTGATGAACAAACGATGTTCAATGTCGCTTTGGCGATTGAAGAAGAAACCGGTTTGAAAGGACAAACCGCGGAGGTGGAAGCATGAATTTTGAAACCGTTATCGGAATTGAAATCCACTGTGAGTTAAAAACCAAAACCAAAATGTTTTCCGCTGCGCCGGTAAAATTCGGGGCGCCGGCAAACAGTTGTGTCAATGAGGTTGACTTAGGTCATCCCGGTACCTTGCCCTGCGTAAACAAGGAAGCGGTACGCTTAGCCATTATGGCAGCTACGGCACTTCATTGTGAAATTGATCCGTTGGTAAAATTTGATCGTAAAAACTACTATTATTCCGATTTGCCGAAAGGCTTTCAGATTACTCAGCAATTTCATCCGATCGGCCGCGGCGGTTATGTGGAAATTGAAACCGAAGCAGGAAAGAAGGCGATTCGCTTAAATCGTATTCACATGGAAGAAGATACGGCCAAGCAGTTTCATAACGATGCCGGAACGCTGATTGATTTTAATCGTGCCGGTACCCCGTTGGTCGAAATTGTATCGGAAGCGGATATGCGTTCAGGCAAAGAAGCGGCTGCTTATGTGGAAAAGTTACGTTCCATTTTGGAATATCTCGATGTGAGTGATGTTAAGATGGAAGAGGGCAGTATGCGTTGCGATGTCAATATTTCGCTGCGAGAAGCGGGCAGCGAAACCTTTGGGGTTAAAACGGAGATCAAGAATTTGAACTCCATTGCCAACGTGCAGAAAGCTGTGGAATTTGAAGTGCAACGGCAAGCAGCGCTTATTGAAAGCGGTGAAGCCATTGTTCAGGAAACCCGCCGTTATGATGAAGCGGCCAAGGCTACTGTATCTATGCGTAAAAAAGAAGGCAATGTCGATTATAAGTACTTCCCGGAGCCGAATATTTTTCCGATCCGATTGGATGATGCTTGGATCGCTGAGATACAAAGACAACTTCCAGAATTACCGGATGCCCGCAAGGTGCGCTATCAACAGGAGTATGGTCTGAATGATTACGATGCCGGTGTTTTGGTCAATAATCGCGTACTGGCGGAGTTTTTCGATGCCGTATGTCTTCACACGAAGGAATATAAAATGGCAGCGAATTGGACGATTACCGAACTCATCGCAGCTTTGAATAAGGCCAACTGTAAAGCGGAAAACAATCCTTGCGATCCGAAACACTTGGCAGAAATGATTAACATGGTTAAAGAAGGAACCATTTCTTCTAAGCAGGCTAAGATTGTATTTGAAGAGATCATGAAGGGTAAGAATCCCAAACAAGTTGTCAAAGAAAAGGGCATGAAACAGATGTCAGACAGCACTGAATTATTGAAATTGATTCAGGATGTATTGGATCAGAATCCGCAGTCGATTGAAGATTTTAAAAACGGCAAGGATCGCGCAGTCGGTTATTTGGTCGGTCAAGTGATGAAAGCTTCTAAGGGAACGGCCAATCCGGCGATGACCAACCAATTAATCAAACAGGAATTGGCAAAGCGTTAGCACAAAAATGGTTCATGAAAAGGCAGGAAATCCATTCGCGGATGACCTGTTTTTTTCTTATCATAAAATGATCGGTTTAATGATGGATATAATGCTTTAGATATGGAAGAAAATAACATTGCAAGGTAAAATAAATGACAATTCATATGCAAAAGGAGATGTTTATCCATAATTTGCATATTTTTCAAAGTAATTTTTTAAAAATATTTCAATTTATTATTGACAGAAAAATATTCTTATAATATCCTATCCATATAGGAAGTGATGAAAATGAGTGAAATGGAATTAAATGATTTACTGGAATTGGTCAAGGATGGGGATGAACTGGCTTTTCAGGAATTGTACCGACGATTTTATAAAAAGACGTATTATGCGGCACTGAAAATCAGTGGAAATCAGGCAGATGCCAAGGATATTACGCAAGAAACATTCATTCAGGTCAACAAGTCACTTCCGCATTTAAATGACAATAAACTGTTTGTGCAATGGCTGAATCGGATTGTGGCCAGTAAGGCCAGTGATTTGTTTCGAAAGAATAAGACAACTTCACTTCCCGATGATCATGTGGTATTTCAACTGAAAGAGGAAGAACGAAGTCAGTTTATTCCGGAAGCGAAAATGCATATTTCTTCTGATTATGCATTGTTGGAATATTTTCTGAAGCAAATGGATGAGCGATATCGGATGGTGCTGGTGTTGCGATATTTTTCACAGATGAGTGTTATGGAAATTGCCAATGCGTTACAGGTTCCGGATGGAACGGTGAAAACAAGATTAAAAAGAGGACGGGAAGTGTTGCGCATGATGATTGAGCAGTATCAGAACAACGAAGGAGTGGAATTGAATTTCCGCAGTGCTGATATGGCAGTATTGTTAAGCGGCCTCTTTATGAGTGAATATGCATCGCTCAGTGTGTCCCTACCGGCATGGGGTAGTGTCCATCTTACATTTGGGCGAAAACTTATGCGTTTTACGGCTCTTTCATCGGCGGTGGCTTTGTGTTGTGCCGGTTTATATGGCGGTGCTATTATTTTCCGCGAACATCATCAGCCTAAAGAGGAAGTTGTTGGTGATTTTGATCAAAAGAAGCCTTTTGGGCCTGTCACGTATCGCAATGGGCAATACAATAATGCGGAGGAAGCGTTTTATACTCTTACACTTTTCGCTCATTGCGAAGTGGAAATGAAGGAAAAAACAGCGGAGGAAATTCGAGAAATTGTTCCCTTATATGAGGAATTAAAGCGATATGGTGGTGTTTATTGGGAATTGTTAAAGTTCCGTGAATGGAACATTGATTTTGAAAAAGTTCTGAATGCCATGTAATCTCTATGATAATTCTAGATAAAGAATTGGTGTATGAAAACATACACTGCTTTTCTTATACCCAAAAGCATACTGTTCTTTATTTGAGTGGGAATCAGAATCAAAAAAGAAAAAAATTAAAAAATATTGATATTTGTGAAACCGATTATTTTTTCATTACGTCAGATTGATGCAAAGAGATTTATGCGATGAGTGCATGCAGGATGATAAGACATTGTGTCTTGTGCATGTAAATAGGAGGGATTAGATATGTGGAAAAAGCTTCTTGTATTGATATTAGCGTTAGTGGGGACTTTTTCTGTCGGATATGCATATTACAGTACCAGTTTAAATGCGGCTCAAACATCTTATCTTGCGGGAGGAGCTGTATCGGGAAGAATCAATAAAGCACCATCGAATATTTCCGGGACAAATATTGGCCTTCAAAAAGGGGACAAGTTTTATATTGGCGCTACCAATCCGAAAGATGGCAGTGATTTAGGTTTTGTAGTGCTGTTAAAAAATGAGGATTACACGGATTATGTAACACCGGCAACCACAACTCCCATCGAGTATGGTGATCCCTTAACCGGCTGGTTTGTGATGAGTACGGAAAGTATTGCGGAAGTCATACCGGCAGCAGCAGCTGATTTTACGAATCGTTCTGTTGGTGGACATTATTATTATGTAAATTATGGCAACAGTGCTATCAGTAATGCCGTTAATCAATTAACAACTTCTTTTCTATCAACGGACAAAGGAAACCTACTTATGCCGAGGGATATTAAAGATATTCGTTTGACCTATCAAAACTCATATTCTTACAACGGATGTGGCGGAGATATTCTAACGATAGGCTATGAATCTGGCAGAAGATTTTTTACTTTAACAAGTATTGGATATGTAAGTATAGGGCAAAGCAGTGGTTATAATACCAGTTATAGCGGAAGATTATCCGCAAGTGATTTAACCTTTTCATCAAACTATTGGACGCCGATGAGTTATCATAATGGATATTATTATTATACGTGGGAGTATTTTAGTGGGACTTCGGGGGAGATTGGAATGCAGTCAAGCTCATATGCAGATACGAAATCGGTAAGACCCGCTGCCTTTTTCGACTTGAATGACGTTGTGTTTGGTGTTTCCCAAGGAACGACGAATCAAATCGCAAAGGTGGAAGAAACCGTTGTAACACCCGGTCAATCATTATGGGATACGATTTCATCAAAGGGGCATTTGAAACTCAGATTCTTAAATAACAGTATGCATGCAAGCTTAAGCGATATTCAAAACAGTCATAACACAAGTGTTACAAAAATCGTAGAGAATTCGGTTGTGAATCTGATTGCGGAAGCCAATTCCGGACAAGATGCAGAAGGAAATCCTTATACATTGTCTGTCATCGTATTCGATAAGGATAATAATTTTAAATATTATATTCCATTAGAGAATGCTAAAGGAAACGGCACATATGAATTCGATACTTCGGGAATGAAAGCGGGGAAGTATAAAATAGCGGTTGTGAATGAGGCTTATCATGATAAAGCCGGAGAATCGATCGAAAGTTCCCTTATTTCCGATGCAAGGGATTTAGAAATTGTAGAACCGCATAAACTTGCCTACACAAAGTCACCGCAAAGCGGAGCGACCAAAGGAGATTATGAATATACAAAGAATGTAAACGAAGGACAAACAGTCGGAAAAATCACAGTGAATCCACAAGGAATCATGCCATTGACTTATGTGGTTGATACAAACGGCGACAGCACATATGAAAACTTTGAAATTGACGGATTAGATTCTAACAATGCCTCTAGCCAAACATCTTTAAATGTAAAAATCAAACAGAATGCGCCGGATTTAGTGAGTGGAGGATTAAAGGCAGGGAATTATAAGTTTTGTATCAGTGCGCAAGATGATAACGGTCATCCAGCTACGCCAAGTACCAGTGATCAAACAAAGGTATGTACTGCTTTCACCGTAGAGAAAACGGACTTAAGCATTGCTTTTGATGATCCCAACCAAACCAAGAAAAGTGTAACGGATGCCGCAGCATCTTGGAATGAAACGGCAACGGCTTCTCCAAGCGATGGTGTGAAAATTACTTATTCCAAAGTGGGTGGAGATATCAGTTTGATTGATATTGATCCTGATAGCG
>CAJUGR010000114.1:4954-5718 GCA_910586285.1 uncultured Erysipelotrichaceae bacterium | reverse complement strand
ACAAAATAATAAGAAAAATAAGATAAATATATTGACATTACAAAAATAAGAACTATAATGAAATACAGAAAGGCGGTGTGGCAATGTTTACATGGGTCAAGGGCAATGTATATGCGCCAATCGCAACGCTGTATGCCAATAACATCACTCTGAACAATGCGGCGGCAGCATATTTTCAGGATGTTCGTTGGGTAATGATCGGTATTGATCATGAAGCGGAAAAAATTGCGATTAGACCGGTAAAGAAAAAAGACATAGATCGTAAGCTTGTACCGATGGAGCAGCTTCATAAAGTGTCAATCGGCAAAGGATATGCCAGAATTACCAATAAACAAATGATGGAGGAAATATCCAATTTGTTGGGGGAACCATTGAACGGTAACAAATATAATGCGACGTTTCATGAGCAACAAGAATTGTTAATTGTTGAGTTAACCAGCCGTTTGGAGAAAGGATGATGACAATGGGATGGATATGGATTGGTATTGCAATTGCGGGCGTCGTATTGGAATTGTTAACTCCGACTGCACTGGTCAGCATATGGTTTGCGGTTGGTGCTTTGGCAGCGGGAATTTGCGAGATGTTACAGCTCCCCGACATAATTCAGATCGCTGTCTGTTTGGTCGTTTCCGGGTTGTTGGTTGTTATCGTAAGGCCGGTTGCGGTAAATTATTTACGGGGTAATATTACGCCGACCAATGTCGATCGTTTTATTGATGAGATCGCCATTGTGACCAAGCCTATCGGTGAACAAACATGGGGGG
>CAJUGR010000114.1:0-4944 GCA_910586285.1 uncultured Erysipelotrichaceae bacterium | reverse complement strand
TTTGTGGAGTGCCGTAAGCGTTGATCATGAAGTGATCGAAGCCGGTGAACAGGTGCGTGTTGTAGCGATTGAAGGAGCAAAACTGCTGGTTCGCAGTTTGTGAGAAATAGGAGGAAAAATATGATTTTCATTATTGTATTATTATTTATTGTGATTTTATTTGCGTATTCGATTCGAATAGTGCCACAGGCCAAGTCTTATGTGATTGAACGTTTGGGGGCTTATCATGAAACTTGGACAACCGGTGTTCATTTTGTGATTCCCTTTATTGATCGTATTGCGAACAAGGTGACATTGAAGGAAGTAGTGAAGGACTTTGCGCCGCAGCCAGTTATCACGAAGGATAATGTTACGATGCAGATTGATACGGTGGTGTATTTCCAGATTACGGATCCTAAGCTATATACCTATGGTGTCGTAGGTCCCATTACCGCGATCGAAAATTTAACGGCAACGACTTTGCGTAATATCATCGGTGAATTGGAATTGGATGAGACACTGACCAGCCGTGATATTATTAATACAAAAATGCGTTCGATATTGGATGAAGCAACCGATCCGTGGGGCATTAAAGTCAACCGTGTGGAAGTAAAAAACATCATTCCGCCGCGTGATATTCAAGAAGCCATGGAAAAACAAATGCGGGCAGAGCGGGAACGCCGTGAATCGATTTTACGTGCTGAAGGTGAGAAAAAATCAGCAATATTGACCGCCGAAGGTGAAAAAGAAGCCATGGTGCTACGAGCAACGGCCAAAAAGGATGCGATGATTGCCGAGGCTGAAGGTCAGGCAAAGGCGATGGAGCGCCTATATGAAGCGCAATCCCGAGGCATTCAGATGATTAAGGATGCGGATCCAAGCCGCGAATACATGACACTGAAATCATTGGAAGCCTATGAAAAATTGGCTGATGGCAAAGCAACGAAGCTGGTTGTTCCATCAGAATTACAAAATGTGGCAACATTGTTAACATCGGCGAAAGAATTCATCAGTGATCCTAAAAAATCTTAAAGTATAGTAAAAAAGGGAATGAGAAAGGGATAAACAGACTCGTTCCTTTTTTTGTGTTTAAAAGGAAATATCCAAAAGCATAAAAATCTGTAAATGTTCTCTTCTTGATGTATAAGAGATTAGGAGGTTTTTTATGCGAGAACAAATTTTAAGTTATGCTTTGAAATACCAAGGGGAGTGGAATCAAATCACTAGTGCTTTGGCTCGACAGGAGCCATGGGAAGCGGTGCCGTATCCAAAAAATTATATTACGATTGCGGATTCACAATATCCCGATTCCTTACGGCGATTGCGTTATGCACCGTGGATCTTGTTTTACGAAGGGAATATCGACTTGTTACAGCGAAAGGCGGTAGCGATTATCGGAACCAGAAAGTGCAATGCGTATGGGGCAGCGATGGGGCGGCATGTCTGCCGCTTATTGAAGCCACATGCCATAATTGTTTCCGGTTTGGCAAAGGGAGTGGATGCCATTGCCCATCAAGAAGCACTGGATTGTCATACGGTTGGGGTGATTGGCTGTGGGTTAAATGTGTGTTATCCGAAAGAAAACGCAAATTTGTATCAAGTCATGCGAAAACAACAGCTTATCATCAGTGAATACCCCGAAGATGTAAAGCCTTTGGCTCATCATTTTCCGTGGCGCAATCGTCTGATAGCAGCCTTATCATCAGCCGTTATCGTCATTCAGGCCCAAATGCGCAGCGGCACGATGCTGACGGTGAATGAAGCGTTGGAAATCAATGTACCTGTTTATTGCATACCGCATCTCTTTCAGGATCCATATGGCTCAGGATGCAATTTATTAATTGCCCAAGGAGCCAATATCTTGGTGGATGAACAAGATATTTTAGCAATTTTATAAAAAACCATTTGACAAATTGATCGTTTACGGAAATAATAGGGTACGTACAATTTTTTGCTAGGAGGATGTTCATGAAGAATTTAGTGATTGTGGAGTCACCATCTAAGTCAAAAACAATCGAAAAATATCTCGGACAAGATTATCGCGTCGTTTCCAGCAAAGGTCATATTCGTGATCTTGCAACAACGGGCAAAGGCGGTCTGGGAATTGATATGGAGAATCATTTTACCCCTACATATAAAATCAGTCCCGATAAACGGGATGTGGTAAAGGAGTTAAAAGCATTGGTAAAGGAAAGTGAAAACGTTTATCTGGCCAGTGACCCGGATCGCGAAGGAGAGGCCATTGCATGGCACTTGGCTCAAGTTCTTGATCTGGATATGGATAAAGATAATCGCATCATTTTTCATGAAATTACGAAAAATGCGGTATTGGAAGCATTTCGCCACCCGAGAACAATTGATCAGGATTTGGTAAAGAGCCAGGAAGCACGCCGTATGTTGGATCGTATCATTGGCTTTAAACTATCAAAACTCTTGCAAAATAAGATTCGCTCCAAATCTGCAGGGCGAGTTCAATCTGTTGCACTGCGATTGATCGTGGAGCGGGAAAATGAAATTCGTAAGTTTAAAAGCGAGGAATATTGGACATTAAATGCCAATGTTAAGAAAAATCGAAAGGCATTCAGCGCACAGCTGATTCGCATTGGCGGAAAAAAAGCCAGTCTGAAAACACAGGAAGAAACTGATGCGGTTATTGCGCGTCTGCATGAATTTAGCGTAGCGTCGATTGAAAAGAAGGTTCGTCGTAAGGAAGCAAAGATGCCTTTTATCACTTCTACTTTACAACAGGAAGCAAGTACCAAACTCGGCTTCGGAGCAAAAAAGACAATGCAAATTGCCCAGCGCCTTTATGAAGGTATCAGTTTGGGCGGTCACAGTGAAGGTTTGATCTCTTATATGCGTACAGACAGTACGCGACTTTCTGATGTCTTTGTGAAAGAGGCTTTCCAATATATTGAATCAACGTTTGGAAAAGAATACAAGGGAAAAGCACGTCAGAAAAACGATGATCATGCTCAAGATGCGCATGAAGCGATTCGGCCAACCAATATTAACAATACTCCGGAAGCGGTAAAACCGTACTTGACCAATGATCAATATCGTCTGTATAAGCTGATCTATGCCCGCACGGTCGCTTCTTTGATGGCCGCCAGCAAAAGCAATGTGGTCAATGCGATCATTCGCAGTGATGATTGTGATTTCAGTGCCAATGGCAGTATTTTGGCTTTTGATGGTTATTTGAAAATGTATGGCGATTATGAAACTACCAAAGATGAGATGCTTCCGGAATTAATTGAAGGAGAAGTCTTGAAACAGGTGGAATTGGAAGGTAAACAGCACTTTACCGAGCCGCCGCTGCGTTACAGTGAAGCGCGTTTGATTAAAGAATTGGAAGAAAAAGGCATCGGTCGTCCTTCTACTTATGCGATTATTATTGATACGCTTCAGGCTCGTGGCTATGTTTCATTGGAAAAACAGAGTGAAGGCAGTAAAACCAAGGTGTTTATCCCCAGTGAACAAGGAGAATTGACGGATAAGCGATTACAGGAGTTCTTCAGCAGTATCATTAATGTAAGCTATACGGCAAACATGGAAGGTCATTTGGATGAAATTGCGGCTGGACAGCGTGATCATATCGAAGAGGTAAGCACATTCTACCATGAGTTTGAACCGCTCTTGGATGAGGCCTATGCGAAAATGGAAAAGAAGGAATTGGAACGCACCGGTGAAAAATGTCCGGAATGCGGTGGCGATTTGGTATATCGCAACGGTCGCTTCGGACGCTTTATCTCTTGTGAGCAGTTTCCGAAGTGTCGTTATACACGCGGAGAAGAAGATCCTGCAGTAAGTGATGAAGTCTGTCCGAAATGCGGCAGTAAGTTGGTAACCAAACGCGGGCGGTACGGTTCATTTTTGGCGTGTAGCGATTATCCGAATTGTAAATATATCAAGAGTACCAAGGTAAAAGAAGAACCGAGATTAACCGGTGAGAAGTGCCCGCTTTGCCAACATGATTTGGTGGAGCGTAAGTCACGTTTCGGTACGACATTTGTCGGGTGTTCAAATTATCCCAAATGCCGTTATATTAAAAAAGATCCCAAAAAAGCAAAAGCCGCTGCCAAGGACAAATCACCAAAGCGGACCACTCGTAAAACGACCAAAAAAAAGGCAGGCGATGATGCTGAGGAAGCACTATGATGTCACGGGTTAAAGTTGTTGGAGCCGGCTTGGCCGGATGTGAAGCGACATGGCAGTTAGTAAAGCGTGGGATTCCGGTTACACTTTATGAAATGCGCCCACACAAAATGACGCCGGCTCATCATAGCGATGCGTTTGCTGAACTTGTTTGCAGCAATTCTCTGCGATCCGATTCCCTTCATAATGCCGTTGGTGTTTTGAAAGAGGAGATGCGATTGTTGGATTCTTTGATCATGCGCGTTGCGGATGCTCATCGGGTTCCGGCAGGAAGTGCTTTGGCGGTAGACCGCAATGCTTTTTCGGCGGCGGTGGGCGAAGCGCTCCAACAGCATCCGTTGGTGGAGGTGGTTCGTGAGGAAGTATGTGAAATTTCTGAAGGTCCCCTGATTATCGCCAGCGGTCCACTCACTTCCGATGTCCTTAGTAACGCGATTATGGAAGCGGTACAGGCGGATTATTTCCACTTCTATGATGCTGCGGCACCGATTGTGGAAAAGGATTCCATTGACTTTACCAAGGCTTACATCAAAAGTCGCTATGATAAAGGTGAGGCCGCTTATATTAATTGTCCGATGAATAAAGCGGAATTTGATCATTTCTATCGGGAACTCATTTCGGCAAAAACAACCGAACTGCATGATTTTGAAGAAAAATATTTTGAGGGCTGCATGCCGTTTGAGGAAATGGCACGGCGAGGCGCCAAAACGCTATTGTTTGGGCCGATGAAACCGGTGGGACTGGAACAACCGGATGGCAATCGTCCTTATGCAGTGGTTCAGCTGCGTCAGGATAACGCTGCCGGCACCC
>CAJUGR010000113.1:1233-5804 GCA_910586285.1 uncultured Erysipelotrichaceae bacterium | reverse complement strand
CAATATGGGCGGAGCATTAACCGGCGATACCACGAACATGATGATGTACATGGGATGGATGTGTCTTTCCATCGGTATGATATTATATCTTCAATTAAAAAGAAACAGTACAGATGAATAACCGGAAGAAGTGCATATCGAAATGATGTGTGCTTTTTCCTTTTATACGAATCGTAATCATAAATGGTAAACGTATTTGGGATAATTTCGAAGAGACTTACAAGTGGAGGAGTGGAAAATGAAGTTAATAGAACAGACTTCAAGTAAATTTACAAGAGGCAATCAAAAGAATTGATTTCAAAGATAATGAACATGCAAAATTTCCCTGTGCCGGTTAGAAGCGTATATATTCCCAAGGCAAATGGGAGACAAAAGCCGCTGGCAATTTTAATTATTTTTTAAGCGTTTGAGATATCAATAAAAATATAGAGCTGTATATGAGACCCGTACGTACGGGTCAACGGGAGGGGCAATAAATCTTAGATTCTTTCCCTCTCCCCTATTTGAATGCATTCACATTTCCATGCAGGGAATGACGGGGTGTGCTATAATAATGCTGATGTAAGGATGGTATGGTTCATGGATTTAAAAACAATACGAATATCAGCAAAGAAGCAGGAAATTTTAGCCAATATGAATATTCACTGTGTGGAGGATCTTTTAACCTACTATCCGTTTCGCTATGAAAATATCGAGGCTGTTCCATTTGCGCAATGGCAAAAAGATGATAAAATTGCGACAGCGGGTATCATTGTCACAAGAGCCCATGTGATTCGCTTGGGGGGGAAGCGATCCATAACGAAATTTAAAATCATGAACAAAGACGGAGAGTTCGATGTTTCGTTGTTCAATCGACCATGGGTGTCTCAATTTAAATATAATGAAACCATCACGATCATCGGGAAATACGATGGCAAGAATAAAATTACGGCATTACAATATAACTTCAAGCCATTGCAGGAACAACTGGGAATGACTCCTGTCTATACGGTGCGCGAGGGCATTACGCAACGGGATATTCGCAATTATGTGGATAAAGCATGGCAGGCCGCACATCATACAATCACTGATTTGATTCCGGAGGATCTGCGAACAAAATATCGCTTAATTACTCGCAAAGAGTCTATTTACTTTATTCATCATCCCGATCAGTACGAAAGCGTGAAGCAGGCACTTCGCTATTTGAAATATGAAGAGTTTTTTCGTTTTCAGCTTGTGATGCAGGCGATGAAAGCGAAAGAAACCGTTGTGGTAAAAGGCCATGCCAAACAATTTGCGATGGAAGATGTATGGGAATTGAAACACGCATTGTCTTTTTCCCTCACTGCTGATCAACAGAAAGCAATCGAGGATATTTTACAAGATTTGGCAAGTGACCAGGTGATGTATCGTATGGTACAGGGAGATGTTGGCTGCGGGAAAACGCTGGTGGCGGCATTTGGATTATATGCTTGTATTTTGGCACATAAACAGGCGGCATTGATGGCGCCTACTGAGATCTTGGCTAAGCAGCACGGTCAGAGCTTGAAGAAGCTGTTCCGAGATTTTGATGTACAGGTAGAAGTATTATACAGTTCATTAAAAAGTGCGGAAAAGGCAGCGATTTTAAAGCGTTTGGCGAACAATGAAATTGATATATTGGTGGGAACGCATGCGCTGTTTCAAGAAGAGGTTCAATTTTACGATTTGGGAATGGTGGTAGCGGATGAACAGCACCGTTTCGGAGTCGGACAGCGACGCCGCTTAATTGAAAAAGGCGATAAGGTTGATTTCCTGTTAATGAGCGCTACCCCGATTCCTCGCACCCTTGCCCTGTCTTTATATGGGGATATGGATGTTTCCACGATTCAGGAATTGCCTCAGGGACGAATGCCGATTACGACTAAGCTGATTCATTCCGCTTCAATGGGTCCGATCTTAAATGAGGTGTTGGAAAAAATTGATGAGGGCAATCAGTGTTATGTGGTATGTCCGGCTATTGAGAAAAATGAAGAAACCAATGTGAAAAATGTGACGGATATTTATATGGGAATGAAGTCATCTTTAGGTAAGAAATATACGATAGAATTACTTCATGGGAAAATGAATGCTCAAGAAAAAGATGATATTATGAATCGCTTTAAAGCTCAGGAAATCCACATTCTTGTGTCTACAACAGTGATTGAAGTGGGCGTGGATGTGCCCAGTGCCAATATTATGGTGATTTATGATGCCCATCGTTTTGGATTATCGCAGATCCATCAATTACGCGGCCGCATCGGCCGAGGCAATCAAAAGGGCTGGTGCTATCTGTTAAGTGCTGCCAAAGAAGAGGAAAGTCTGCGGCGCTTAAAGATTTTAGTAAAAACCTCGGATGGCTTTGAAATTGCGCACTATGATTTGGCATTACGCGGTCCCGGAGATATACTGGGAACCCGTCAAAGCGGGGTTCCGGGATTTATTTTGGGCGATGTCGTACAGGATGTGAAAATCTTAGAGGTGGCTCGAGATGATGCGGCCTATGTATTGGCACATATTGATCAATACCCTGCGATTGAACGCTTTGTAAGTAAACAACTACCACAGGAAAGTTATCTGGATTAACGAAAGGAAGGATGAATATGAATACGATTTTTGATTGGTTGGATTCTCAATCTATTCGCTATAACAATAAGCAGATGATTAATGAGGCCTTGACACATTCCTCTTATGCGAATGAGCATCGTTGGGTGCGCCGTGATAACGAACGATTGGAGTTTATGGGGGATGCGGTTTTACAGCTATGGTCATCGAAGAAATTATTTGCGATTCGGCCATTGCTTAGTGAGGGGGCGATGACCACACTGCGATCACAATTAGTCTGTGAAGAAGCACTGGCTGATTATAACCGTAAGCTTGGTCTCGGACAGTTCTTATTATTAGGAACCGGCGAGGAAAAATCCGGCGGTCGTAATCGTGACTCCCTGTTGGCAGATATGTTTGAGGCATTGTTGGGAGCATTGTTTTTGGATCAGGGAATGTATGCGGTGGATATCATCTTGGAACAGGTATTAACTCCGGCGATTACATCCCCAAAAAGTGAAGCCGTAATTGACTATAAAACCAAACTTCAGGAGTTTGTTCAAGCCGATACCCGTCAAACAGTACACTATGAATTGGTGCGCATGGACGGTCCCAGCAATCATCCCGAATTTGAAATGAACGTGTTGTTAGAAGATATCATATTGGGAACCGGTGTCGGCACCAGTAAAAAACGGGCAGAACAAGCCGCAGCCAAGGATGCATTTGAAAAAATGGTAAAATAATAGAAAAAGCCTTTATGTAGTGTCTTCACTCATAAAGGCTCTTTTTAAGGCTGAAACATAGTGGCAACGGTCGTTTCCTAAATTGATACAACCGTAATTGAGATATACCGTTATTGATCCTATCACAAGGCTTTTCAGAGTTCCTTTTTCATCCAAGTATGAGGACATCCCTCATCATCTTCAATCTTGCCGAAGGCGATAAAACCTGATTTTTTATAAAAATCAATGACCCGACACTGGGCATGTAATACGATGGTTGTTCCACCCTTTTTCCGTACATATTTTTCCGCTTCCTTCATCATGATCGAACCAACATTTTTACCACGATAGGCTTTCATCACTGCCAATCTTCCCATGGTATAGATTCCTGTTTCCTCATTTTTAAATAATCGACAGGTTGCGACAGGTGTTTCTTCGTCAAACAAAACCATATGCACTGCTTTTTGATCCATTTCATCAAACTCATTTTGAAATCCTTGTTCCTGCATAAATACAGCTTCTCGAATTGCTTTCGCCTCATGTGGCAACGATGCAAATATGGTTACTTTCATTTAGAATGCCCCTCTTCCAGTCAATCTACTTCGCATTTTGTATTCTTATTATAGAAAAACAAGGATTAAAATGCAATGTGCTGTTCAACTCAGTTTTATTTTTTTTGTAGGATCTGTTTTAATGAATCTCATATGTTTTGTAACGCAATCTTTTTGAGAACACAGATTTTATGCTGTGGGAAGGGCAAAGTTATTGAAACCGCGATCCGTGTACAAGCATGTCGAATAAACCTGTTTGCCTTACTTATTTGACAATTTGGCAATTAAGGTATTGGCAAACGGCCTTTTTTGGTTATTATACTGTTATACGAGGAGGGAATGTTATGAATATATACAAGCGCGAAAATACGAAAAGATGATACGACCATTTTATGATTCTGTTATTATTAAAATGATTACAGGAATCAGAAGACTTTAATGAATATGTTGAGATGAAATCAGAGTAAAACGAAAAAACTGGTTATTATTCAATCAATCTCTGACAACAGTTTCTTTCTAACAGGTGAAAGTAAAATTTATATTAGCCGGTCTTTTTCAAGAATAAATATTAGGGATAAATTATTAGTGGTTTCATCACAGCGTTATTATGATTGGTAAGGGAATGTGATGTAGAAAGCGTCATGATTTCTATGGTATAATAATTCCGGTGAAAAAACATTGCCATCATGATTCTCACTCTATGCTCATTCGTATTGCCCATGGGAAGATATCAGAATCAGCATAATTGTCGTTGTCC
>CAJUGR010000113.1:0-1133 GCA_910586285.1 uncultured Erysipelotrichaceae bacterium | reverse complement strand
TGATCTGTTTCATTAATCAACGCTGTGTACAAGATAACGAATAAGTGCTGAATGATACAAGGAGGGATACGATGCGAAAATTTGATTTTGATACGTTGGTAAACCGATATCATACTAATTGTGTTAAATGGGATCGGCTGAATGAAAAGGATGCACGGCTTCAATCTGATGTTTTACCATTATGGGTGGCCGACATGGATTTTCCCTGTGCGGAAGGGATTCAAAAGGCGTTACAAGAGCGTGTGGCTCATCCGATTTACGGGTACAGTCATGCGACAAGCAAAGCGTACGAGGATGCGATTTGCGGATGGTTTCAACGGCGGTTTCGCTGGACGATTGAACCTACCGATTTGTTTTACAGTCCCGGAGTGGTACCGGCTGTTTCTTTTTTTGATTTCGATTCTTTCTCAAGCCGGAGAGGGTATCATCATTCAAGAGCCATTGTATCATCCGTTTCGTCAAGTTATCACTGCCAATCATCGCAAGGTCGTTAACAGTCCGCTTGTGAATGATTACGGTGTTTACCATATTGATTTTGCGGATTTGGAAGCGAAAATGGCAGATCCGGATAATGTCGGTATGATCTTGTGTTCTCCGCATAATCCAATCGGACGGGTCTGGACAGCAGTGGAATTAAATCAGATAGTGGATTTGGCGGTTCGTTATGATAAATGGATCATCGCTGATGAAATTCATTGTGACATCATTCGTAAGGGGATCATCCAGTTACCGGTTGCGAAGCTGCGTCCGGATGCCTTAGATCGCATTATTGTCTGCACAGCCCCATCAAAATCATTTAATATCGCAGGTATAAAAACAAGTAGTATTCTTATCCATAATCCGCGTATCAAAGAATTATGGAAACAAGAGGTGGGCGGACGGCTGCATTTGAGCGATCCCAATGTCTTTGCACAGGCTGTAACGATTGCGGCGTATAATGAATGCGAAGAATGGCTGAATCATGTTAACGATTATATTGATGATAATATCGCGACAGCCACACGCTTGTTTCAAGAGCGCCTTCCCAAAGCGATCGTTTCACCGTGTGAGGGAACATATTTGTTATGGGTGGATTTGCGTGCATATTGTCATGATCCTCATGAGTTAGAAACAAAAATGCGATCCAAAATCGG
>CAJUGR010000112.1 GCA_910586285.1 uncultured Erysipelotrichaceae bacterium | reverse complement strand
GTGGTATCATGTTGGATTTGTTCGGAGGCAGCGGCAATATGGGGCTGGAAGCGATATCTCGTGGCATGGATGAGGTATGGTTTGCTGATTGCAGTTCTCAAGCGATTCAAGTGATGAAGGCCAATGCAAAAGCACTGCAATGCGAAAAACAGTGTCATATCATCAAAGCTGACTATCGTGTGATGTTAAAACGAATGGCGCAGGAACAGCAATGCTTCTCGTTGATTTATTTGGATCCACCATACCGTAAGCAGAGAATCGATGAAATCCTTTCGTTTGTGAATGGACATTCCTTATTGGCAGAGGGCGGAATACTGATTGCCGAAAGTTTAAAGGAAGATGCTTTTGGGGAAAGCTATGGCGACATTAAAAAAATAAAGGAAGCCACTTACGGCATTACAAAAATTACTTATTATCAGAGGTGAAAATATGAAATGTGCAGTCTATCCTGGAACATTTGATCCGATAACCGTTGGACATATTGATATTGCGATACGATCCGCGAAATTGTTTGATCAAGTCTATGTACTCATTTTGGATCATCAGGCCAAGCAAACGCTGTTTACTCTTGATGAGCGCTATTCGCTGTGTGAGCGCGCACTGGCATCGTTTCCCAATATCAAGGTATGTACTTATGATGGCTTAACTTTAGACTTCGCCCGCTCGGTTCATGCCGCTGCGCTGATTCGCGGGGTTCGACAGGTGAAAGATTATGAATATGAATGGAATCAGGCAGCGTGCAATGCTCATATTGATTCAAACATTGAAACGATTTTATTATTTGCACAGGCGGAACATGCGTTTATTTCATCTTCTGCCGTAAAGGATTTTGCCCGCTATCATCAGAATTTGGAGGGGTTGGTATGTAAAGAAGTGGCACAGGCACTGGAAGCGAAGTTTCGTGATTAGTCAAATTGATTCGGGTGTGGTATACTAATAAGTGTCAGAAAGGTTGATTGCATGGATTCTGCGAAATATACAGCTCGACAGCTGCTGATAAAAAATAAATGCTTGTTTTTCTGTTGTATTCTTTTTATCATGCTGAGTTTGTTTATGACTTGTTATCTGTTTTTCTTTCGTACGATCACCATTGATGTTACCAAGCATGCGGAAATCGTCTACAACGGAGAAAGTGGTTCGGCAACCGTAACCGCAAGCAATGGTGCGATGAATTTGAATCAGCGAACCCAGGAATTTTTAGATTCCATTACATATCAAATAACACCGAAAAACAATATTGCCAACGGCACGATTATCCAGATTCAGGCGCAGTATGATGAAAACTTGGCCAAGCAATACCATATCGAAGTGATCAACGAAACAAGAGAAATCGAAGTGAAAGGTTTGGCGGAGCGCTATGCTGATGTTGAACAGATTGATCAGGATTATTTAAAAAAGATGGATCAGTATGCGGATCGCTATTTTAAGAATAATGAAAAGGCCATACTTGAGGATGATTTCACTGAATTCTATGCCGGCAGTGAACGAGAGTATATCGGCAAGACAAGGAAGTTTCGGGTATTTTTACAAGCATTAAATCGTGAGAATAAGGATAAGATTGTCGATGTATACTGTCTGCGGGCAAAGGGAATGATCAATACGGCAACCGATCATGAAGCATTAGAAGAAAAGGAAATAGAAATCTATTATATGCTTACCTTTGATGATATTAATTCTGCCAAGCAACTGCGAGAGGAAAATGTATTCGGTGAGAAAATCATCGGCATTGCGGTAAATACACAAGATGATTTGGTTCAAGTACTGCATCAGAAGTATTTATTAAGTTATCGCATTTCTCTGATGGAATAGACGGTTTATCCGTCTTTTTTTCACGACATTCTTCTTATATGCATAATGTGAAAAGGGGGATGTTATGGAAATCGAATCACAGATTATTTGGTTGGCTGCCCTATATTTTCAACAAGAGAAGTTTCGCCGGCAGCTTCAGGTTAAAGCCAACGGTGTAGCGCTTTGGGAAGGGAAAGTGGTGAATGATCTGATTTCGCTTCTGTTATCGGGATTTGGGAAGATCAAGTTTGGGAAGCAATTTTGGGGATTTCGCCTGCGACCTTAGATCAGCTGCGTCACGATTTTCCAAATTAAAACGGACATCATTTCGGATGTCCGTTTGTTCATTCACAGCGTTAGCTGCTTCTGTAACTGTTCTAGATTTTGTTTCTCGCTGGGATTAAAAGTGATAACACAGGAATCGTTCTCATCATAGCGGGGAATGAGGTGAACATGGAAATGGGGAACACTTTGTCCGGCAGCTTCATGAATATTGCTTAAAATATGCATACCGTTTGCCCCGATCGATTCCATAATATGCTTACCCAGACGCTGAGCAACGCGCATAACAGCTTGCATCTGCTCGCTGTCACAAGCTAAAAAATGATCGCAATGGGCTTTGGGGATGATGAGGGTATGACCTTTGGTCACCTGCGAAATATCAAGAAAAGCCAGCACTTCATCATCCTCATAAAGCTTGTATGCCGGTATTTTACCGGCGACAATGTCACAAAAAATACACATTGAGTATCCTCCTTTATCATAATGTGATTCTATTATAATCTGAATTCTAATAAAAAGAAACAGTTTCCTGTCTCTTTAATCTGCATCCTGAACGAGATAATCCGGCATACTGGATTGATAAGAATTATAAATATCAATATCATATACACGGAATTGATATTGTTTTAAATAGTAAACCATCGCTTCTTGTCGGATGGTAGAGGATTGATCCAAAATGGACTGTAATGCTTCCTCTTTGAAATCTTCTAATGCTTTGGTATTGGTTACTTTTACAACATAGTAGATTGGTTTTTCCGCATCAGTAGAATCCGTTATGACTTCATTGATCATTGCTTCCTTATCTGTAATAACGCTGATTTTGGACCAGACAACAGCGGGAAGCTGACTGGATTGGTTCACAACGATTTCCGCACCGGTATACGTATCGGTTTTACCATATGCTGCCGCTGCCGATTCAAAGCTGTCACCATCTTTTACGGCTTTTAATGCATTTTGCGCATTGCCTTCACTTGTACAGGCGATAATACGGGCTTTTACCGGTTTATAGGTAGTTATTTGATCTTCGGCATTGGCTTCCAGAAATTTTTTCGCCAACTGTGTGTTTTGTACACCGGGTAAAATGTATTTATTGTAGTATTCTTCTTCATCAGCACAGCCATATTGTTTTAAAATTGATGACAGATTATCTTTTGCGCTAGTCTTGAAATCATTCATATTTTTCTTAGCTTCAGCGGTGATTTCATCATCTACCGGTACTTCTTTATCATAGATGATTTTGCTGACCTGTGAATTGACTTCGGTAAAGCCGCTGCTTAAGAAGATCGGTCGGAAGATATCATCATTGGTTACTTTGGTAGAACCAACGGAAAACAAGACATCGTTACCGTTAGAGATATCAACACTGGCATCTTTACATCCGCTCAACGCCAACAATAGGAATGCGGCACAACTTAACGTGATTGTTTTTTTCATTGTCAATACCTCCTTACTCTTTGATTTCCATATAATCCATTAATTGCTTTTTAATATCATCACTGCCATAGGTAATATCTAATTTTTTTGCAGCTTCCCAAACAATTTTCTTATCCAAATTTTCATTGGCGGTCATGATAGCCTGATACAGTTGATTTTTTACCGTATCAGCATCATCTTCGTATTTCATAATCGCATCCTTATCGGTTTCCAGTACGGTGATTTTGTGCCATCCCTGATAATTATCGGAGCTGACCTTTACCCAATCACTGACTTCACCTTTTTTTAATGACAAAGCCTTTTTCTTGAATGCCTCAACCAAATTGCTGTCTTCATCGGAGTAACCGATCAAACCGCCGGTTTCTGCGGAAGAATCATCACTGTATTCCTTTGCCACATCCGCAAAACTCTTGCCTTCTTTTAATGCTTTATCAACATTCTCAACTTTGGCTTTTTCTTCATCGGTAGGGTTGCTGCTGTCTTTCATCATAATTAAAATATGAGAGACAATGCGACCGTTTTTATCTTTATAAATCGGTGTGAACAATTCATCCATATGCTCATCCATATAATTGGAAAGCAGTTTTTGAACCTTGGTGGATGTCAGACAATATTCACCCAGATCACTGTATCCAATGGCCTCTAACTGACTTTGCAATGTCGTTTTATAATTGGTCGGATCGTTGGTTTTGAAATATTCCTCGGTCTGTTCCTGCTGCAGTTTCGCCTCGGATTTAATATCATCCGTGGTTTCGATCGCTTCGTTGGCCACGGCATCCTGAAATTTCTGATACAGATAGGAATTAGCCGATGTGGTTTTAATGCTTTCGAATATATCATCGGCGAAAATATTCTGGTCGGCTACCGATGCGATGACATCTTTTCCATCAACGCTTTTACCTTTTAATTTGCCTTTGTTGGTATCCCAGATACTGAATACCGCAAAGGTGATAAGAATTACCGCAATCAGTACGACAAACCATTGCTTTTTTAATATCTCAATCATATTTGCCTCCTAAAAAATAAATCCGTGTATTATTATAAAATAATTTCGCTTAAAAAGCAATTTTTGAATGATGGAAACATGATTTTCCATAATATTTATGAAAGTATGTGATGATGCGGGATCAGATGATGTGATGATCCGGCCGATAAAAGGCTTTTTGATTGTCGTGTCAACGATTTTTTGATATGATATACGCGGTTGAAATAGAGAGGAATGATTGTGATGACAACATTATCTGTTCATGATTTACACGTAAGTGTTGAGGATAAAGAAATATTAAAAGGAATCGATTTGACGATTCATTCCGGTGAGATTCATGCACTGATGGGTCCCAACGGTAACGGGAAGTCTACGTTGCTGGCGGCGATAATGGGCAATCCGAAATATACGGTAACGCAGGGGAATATTAGATTGGATGATCGTGATGTATTGGCGATGGAAGTGGATGAACGCAGTCGCGCCGGATTATTTTTGGGTATGCAGTATCCCAGTGAAATCAGCGGGGTCACCAATTCTGATTTCTTACGCGCAGCGATCAATGCGCGCCGTGATCGGCCGATTCCCTTATTCGCTTTTATCAAAGAGATGGAACAGGCGATTAAGGATATGGATATGAAAAGTGATTTGGCGCATCGCTTTTTAAACGAGGGATTTTCCGGTGGGGAAAAGAAGCGCAATGAGATTGTCCAAATGAAATTGTTGAAACCGTGTATGGCAATGCTGGATGAAATCGACAGCGGTTTGGATGTGGATGCGCTGAAGTTAGTGGCACAGGAAGTACGCCGTATGCAGGAGGAAAACGCAATGGGGCTTTTGGTGGTATCGCACTATGAGCGTTTTTATGATTTGTTACAACCAACGCATGCTCACGTATTGATGGATGGTAAAATCGTAATGAACGGAGATTTCAGCCTGACGAAGAAAATTGATGCGCAGGGTTATGATTGGATTGCGCAATCACTCGGCATTACGATGGAGGCATCAAGGCCGCAGCCCAAAGCGACGATTTTAGGCAGCTGTGGAGCGAAATCTCAGGGAGAAATGTGATGATAACGCTAAATGACAGCGTTCGCTATACGCTGAAACTGACCGAGGATGGAAACGAACAGCTTGTTATCCATGATTGCGATCAAATGATGTTAACGATTGAGACGGACAAACACATACACACACAGTTGTGGATCACATATGATGGAAAGCAGTTGGATTTAAAAACCAAACTTCATCTGGGAGCGGACAGTGATCTGGCGATCTTGTTTTGGAATCATGTGAGTGAGCGGCTGGACTTTGCTCTGGATGTCAGCGGAGAAAGCAATGCCTGTGCTAAAATCGGCATTGGTGATCTCAGTGAGGGAAAAAGCACCTATCGAGTGGCTGGCGCATTAACCCAAGGAGGTCAATCGATAGAATGGACAACGGTGTGCAT
>CAJUGR010000111.1 GCA_910586285.1 uncultured Erysipelotrichaceae bacterium | reverse complement strand
ATGATGTATATGGGCATGAGTTGGATGGCAGGGGGAATCCTCTTGTATCTGTTATACAAGCGCAAAATGAAAGAAGAATAGTTTATATAAAATCGCATTCTCAGGAGTGCGATTTTAAATTGAAAAAGTGTGTATTCAAGAGTCATTTACTTGGGAACCACTTAAGCGTCATAAATACAAGCATTTAAAGCTTTTTCTCTCTTTCATATAAACAAAAGCATCGTCAGAAAAGATTTCGTTTTTAAAAAGATCGGTTACCTTTGGGTCATGATCACATAGTATGAAATGAGAGGAGGGGAGCATTTTGCGGATTGCGATTGTGAATTGTGATCAACGGATGCAAGAGGTTTATTTTTCATTATCTCATGATTATGAAACGATAGCGATCAATGAATTTACCGCATTTGATCGTTTTGACGGTGCAGATGCGTTAGTGCTTCCGGTAAAGGGGCTGACCGCAACAGGTTCCTTATATACAGCCGGAAAAGAATTGGCTTTTCCGTCATCTTTTTGGAAAAAAATGCGTGATGTGCCGATTTTTACCGGAATCAAACAGGATTTTCTGAATGATTTTCCTCATGTTCATTATTATATGGAGGATCCGCAGATGAAAGCCCAAAATGCGGTTTATACAGCGGAAGGTACTTTATATTTATTAATGGATCATACGGGACGATCGATCAAGGACTTGAGGGTGGATGTGATCGGTTATGGCTTGTGTGGTAAGGAAATGGTATCATGGCTGAATGCTTTGCATATTCCCACTCGCATTGTTCGGCGAACTTGTATGGGGGAAGCTCACTGTATCAGTGTTGAAGAATATCGTCATATAGAATGCGGGGATGTGATTATCAATACATCGATTGCGCCGGTGGTGGATCGTGATTTATTAAATTGCTGGAAAAAGAAACCATTGATCATTGATATTGCCACACCCGATGTGATTGATTATGATACGGCTCTCTCATTGGGGATTCGGGTTATCAAAGCGGGGAATTTACCGGCACAGGTTGCTTACGAAAGTGCAGGGAAAGGGATCGCAGATTATGTAAGGGGGAAACTGGATTGGTAAAAAATAAACGGATTCTGGTTGGGATCAGCGGATCATTTTGTAATCACAGTGCTGTTTTTCATCAGCTTCGGTATTTGGCGCAAAATAATTCACTCACATTTGTTTTAAGTGAAAATGTATATGAAAATTCCACACGTTTTTTTACGCGTGAGGAATGGATCGGAAAACTGAAAGAAATCAGTGATCAGGAAATCATCCACACGTTGGTGGAGGCAGAAAAAGTCGGGCCGAATAATTGTTATGATTTGATGTTGGTGGCACCATGTACCGCAACCCAATGTGCCAAATTTGTCCACGGCATTTATGATGATCCGATGACATTAGCGATGAAAGCAATGATTCGCAATCAGCGCAATATTGTGATCGGTTTTGCCAGCAATGATGCTTTGGGAATCAGTGGTGCCAATCTGTTTCGCTTATGTGCGATGAAATATATCTATGTGATTCCCTTTGCCCAAGATGCGCCATTCCAAAAACCGTGGAGTGTAGTTGCGTTGTGGGATCAGTGTGAAGAAACGATTGCCAAAGCATTGGAGAATAAGCAAATACAGCCGATATTAAGGGAGCGTAAGCTATGAATACGTTTCAGATCATGAGTGCTTTAACGACGCCTTTTACCAAAAACGGACGAATCGATTATGAAGCGTTGGGGCGTATGATAGACGAACAGATGGCACAGGGAATCGATGGGTTTATTGTTTGTGGAACAACAGGGGAAACACCGACAATGAAAACTTATGAACGCTTTGATATCTTGCGGTTTGTGATTGATCGCACTCATCATGATGTTGAACTATGGTTTGGCTGTGGAACCAATAATACCAAAGAAACATTATCCTTGGTGAAGCGTGCAGCCAATTATGATATTGATGGCCTGTTGCTGGTAACACCATACTACAATAAGCCGTCCCAAAATGGTCTTTATCGTCATTTTCACACAATTGCCGAAAGCACGGAACTCAATATCATGCTATATGAGGTAGCGTCACGCTGTGGTGTTGCTTTTGAAGCCGATACACTGTGTCATTTATTTCATGATTGTCCCAATATCACAGCCTTAAAATATGCCGGAAATGATTATGCACTTATTGCCAAGCTCCATGAGCGATTTCCGCAAATTCGCTTATACAGTGGTGAAGATGCAACTTTTTATGCAGGCATGGATCGTGGTTTAAGCGGTGTTATTTCTGTGATGAGTAATGTCTATCTCAAAGAAATGCAGGAATATGTAAAAACAAGATCGAATGATCTTCGTCAGTATTTAAAACAGGTAGCCGCTTTATGTTTTTTGGAATGTTCTCCCAGTGCGATCAAGTATATGATGCATCGCGAAGGTAAATGTGAAAACTGTCTGCGCTTACCACTGGTTCCACTTTCAGTCAAATCGATGCAAGTAATCGATGCATTTATGAGCCATGACAAAATCCACCAATCTTTATGATGATGAAGTGGTATGGTAGAACACGGTGATGTTATGGTACAGGTAAAAGTGTTCGATGAAGAACATGAAGATGATTTGAGTGAGGCAATCAACGAGTTTCTGGCACAACGACAAGCGGCAGATATTGTTGATATTAAGTTTTCTACCGCGATCGGAGTGATGGAAAATGACCAGATTTATTGTTTCAGCGCAATGGTTATTTTCGTTGATAGTGAAGAGTGAAGCGGGCATACTATTATTACGGAGGTGAACGCTATGCAAAATAAGACAGAGATTTTATGCAATGTGCATTCTTGTATGTTCCATAAGGAAAATCATTGTACGGCTAATTGTATCAGCGTTGGCTGTGATGATTGTATCATGCCCAATGAGTGCAGTGAAACCAAATGTGCATCATTTCGCAGCGAATGTGGATGCGGTAAATAAAAAGCGATCTCGATCGCTTTTTATTTGGGGAATGATTGAACAGGGGAATGATTGAACATCAGAGAATTCGCTCAAACATAGCTTTTATCCAAATGGGTAATTTTAAGAAGAAGTGATTTTGTTTTCTACTATCCGTTCATGGTTTATGGTATAATAATACCGAGGTGAGCAATTTGCGAAAACTTGTTTTATTCTGTACACTGGCGATTTTAATCAGTGGATGTTCCAATAACAAGATCAAAGAAAATGATTTTCAATATACATATAACAGTTTTGTGAATTCCATTTTGGATAATAACGGAAATGATACAGCGGAGATTCCTTTCGCACATCATTTGGAAGTGACCAAGGAAAGCAGCGGTGAATATCGCTATGCGATTACGATTGATGATGCCCGCATTGCTATGTATAACATTCAAATGATGGTTGTGGATAAATCCGCCAGTGGTCAGTATCCCTTTATCGGTTTGATGAATGATGAACCGGAATATTCTATGATTCCCAATCAGGAAAACAAAGAGAATAACTTTGTGAAGGGAATTGTATTGGAAGGATTGAGTGCCACACCGAAATTTACACTTTTAATTCAAGTAAGCTGGAAGGATTATGCACAGGTGAATACCCGATCGGTTTTCTTCAGTTATGTGTACGATTATGATCGGGATCATAAAGATTCACCATCCGATCAAAAAGAAAATAATGGGGATCAAACAGTAGATAAAGAGGATCAAAAAGATGATGAAAAGCGATGAAAGACAGAAACGATCTTTTATAGCCGGCGGTTTGATCAGCACAGCCGGAATCTTTTTCGCAAAGTTTCTGGGACTTTTTTATGCGGTTCCCTTTAATTCGATTTTGGGCGGCGGTGCCAATATTGCGATATACGGTGTCGCTTATAATATTTATAATTACGTTTTGAATATTTGTTTGGCCGGAGTGCCGTTTGCGATTGCGACATTGGTTGCCAAATATGTTTCTCAAGAGGATTATCGAACAGCCATCATGGTGAAAAAGCTTTCTACGACTTTTATGATCGCTTTCGGTGTCTTGGCAATGTTATTTATGATCGTATGTGCCGCACCCTTTGCGTCAATGCTATTGCCAAAAGGCGCTGTCGGTGTCAGTGATCAGGCAACGGCTGTTAATATTGTTGTGATGCGCAACGTATTGATGATTGTTGCGATCGCGATCTTTTTTGTTCCGATATTGTCTTCGATTCGCGGCTTTTATCAAGGATTAAAGGATTTGGAAATCTATGCGCTGTCCCAAGTGCTTGAACAAGTTGCCCGGGTTGTCTTTTTGTTAGTTTCCAGTGCAATTGCTGTTTATTTGCTCGGGATGGAACGAACCTGGGCGGTTTATTTTGGGGCTTTTTCCACCAGTATCGCAGCAATTTTGGCAATCATCCATATTCGTTTATATGATCGAAAACAAATGAAGGAGATTAAGGCACTGGCCGATGCACAAACAAGAGTGGCCAATACAGATATGAAGAGTTTGTTTCACGAATTGATTTTCATTTCTGTTCCGTATTTATTTGTGGCTATATTCGGATATAGCGATTCCATCATTAACAGCTTTCTGTTAAAGGGCGGGATGGAGGCTTACTATTTGGGACATGGCGGGGGAGTTGAAGTGAACGGCACAATGGTTCTCAGTGAATTGGCGAGTGCTGAGTTGACCATCATCATCGGCTCGATTAATTATGCGGTAGTGAAACTGATGTCAATTCCGATGGTACTTGCTCCCGGTTTTTCCAGTGCCCTTTTACCTCATATTACCAGTTCTTTGGTTCGCAAAGAATATAAAGCAGTACAGAAAAACATCTGTGAATGTATTGAATCGGTTTTATATATCGCACTTCCGGTATGCTTTTGTCTGTTTGTTTTTGCCAAGCCGATTTATGCGCTTTTATTTCCACCTTCCGGTTATCCGGAAAACGCATTGCCCGCGGCTCAGTTGATTACGGATGAACAGGCATTGGATTTGTGTGCCGAAGTGCTGCGTTGGTTCTCGATTGAAGCACTGCTTTCTACATTGGGACCGATCTTCAGTTCACTTATGATGGCCGTGGAACAGCGAAAATTAAATATACGCAATCTGGCCGTTATCGTTACCTTAAAATTTGTTATTACGTATCCGTTGCTGGCTTATTTCGGTTATCCGGGATTGATTTTTTCCAGTCTGATCAGTATGATCACTTTCTTTTGGTTGGATGGCTATGCGCTGTCACGGCGCTTTCATATCAACTGGAAAAATACGTTTCGCCGGATCACGGTTATGGTGGGTGGTTTGGTTATCATCGCAGCGGTGGCTTTCCTTTGTCAATCAATCGGCCTAAGAGGTTATGGGTGTGGACGTTTGCTTGGCATCGTACAGCTGGGAATCAGCGGTTGCTTGGCGATCCTGGCGTATTTCCTGTTTACCTATTATTTTCAATTACCACAGCTGATTTTGCATTTGGATCCGATCAAGTGGATTCGGCGCAGGAGTAAGAAATGATGCGGTTGGATAAGCTGTTGGCACATGCCGGTTATGGTACGCGCAAGGAAGTAAAACAGCTGATTAAGGAAAAACGAGTACGGGTTAACGATTCGGATATGGTTTTGGATAAGACACAAGTGGATGAGTTTCATGATGAGATTACTGTGGATGGCATTCCACTGACGTATGAAAAATATCATTTTATTATGTTAAACAAACCCCAAGGGGTGGTCAGTGCCAAATCAGACAGCCGTTATCCGACCGTGATGGATTGTATCGATGTGCCTTTAGCGATCGATATGTTCCCGATCGGACGATTGGATCTTGACACAGAAGGTTTGATATTGATTGCCAATGACGGTAAACTGGCGCATTATCTGTTGTCACCTCGCCATCATGTTCCCAAGTGTTATGAGGTGCATTTGGCACAACCGATCGGTGAGGATCAACTCGCCACTTTAAAACAAGGAGTACAGCTTCAAGATGTTATGACAAAACCGGCACAAGTCCGCGTTATTTCTGATACGCATATTGAACTCACCATCACAGAAGGAAAATATCATCAGGTGAAACGAATGATGCAGGCAGTAGGGAATGAGGTTATCGGTTTAAAAC
>CAJUGR010000110.1 GCA_910586285.1 uncultured Erysipelotrichaceae bacterium | reverse complement strand
CAACAATGCCATCCACCGGGATTCCCATTAATTCCTGGAATGCCTGAACCGCCGCTAAGGTAGCGGAACCAAAGATACCGTCCGCAACCACATTGGGAATGGACGGGTAATATATTGAGATCTCCTTCAGCCGTTGTTGTATGAAGGAAACATCATTACCCTGTGAACCCATTCTCAGTAATGTACCCGGAAACGGCGGCTGACCAGACGAAGGCACATCGCCCTGATCAATTGCATTTGCTTCGGTAAACAGACGATTCCAAGTAACCTGTCCGACGATGCCATCAGCCGTTAATCCAAACTGTCGCTGGAACGCCAATATGGCATTACGCGTTCCGCTGCCGAAGATACCGTCGATCACCACCACCGGAATAGCAGTATATTGCGACGAAACAGCATTCAACGCAGTCTGAATTGCAATAACATTATCCCCACTGGCTCCCATACGAAGCGGTGATCCGGGATATGGCGGCGCAGTATCTTCCGGTACGATTTCCTGATCCAATGAGGAAAATACCGCATAGATACGATCCCAAGTAGAACGACCGACAATACCGTCCTGTATCAGACCAAAGCGCTTTTGAAAGGCGATGACTGCTTGTTCTAAACCACGGCCAAAACGTCCGTCAATCGCAACCTCTCCGATTTCTTTATAGAATACTCCGATACTGGATAAATAGTATTGAAGCAGCTGTACATCGACACCCTTACTGCCCTCACGCAAAGTGGTGCCAGGCCATTCTCCGCTGTATAAGTTTTGAATCTGCCCGATCGAACGCAACTCAGCCAACTTCCGCACCGCCGCATAAATATAACTGATCCGATACCATGTGGCTTTGCCCACAACTCCGTCTACTCCCAAATTAAACTGACGTTGAAAGGCACGAACCGCCGTCTCCGTTGAAGCTCCAAAAGTTCCGTTAATCGGAAAAATCGGATTGATGTTGGGGTAATTGATCGCGATCGCATTTAATTGTTCCTGAATCTGGCGTACCTGTTGTCCGGCAGATCCTAAACGCAAAGGTGTTCCCGGATAGGAAGATACAATATCTTGAATGTTGTTCGTTTCCCGAATTCGAATTTCATCCCCGTAATAATAGCGAAGAATTCGAATGGCCGTATACCCCTGATTAGCCAAATCCACTGTTCCCCACTGCTTCAAACCGGGACATTGTGCTATACGCCCGTCACAATACTCCGCATAATACGGTTCCATATAATTGTTTTTCTGAATGTATTGACCGAATACTTCATCCACAACATCTGCAATCGAATCATAAATATTACGATTTTTTACGAAAGCCTGATCGAATGCCGTTGAATTGGTAATGTCAAAATCATAACCCTTGGATCGATACCATTCGGTATAAACACGATTTAAAACCAATGACATCTGAGCCCATACATTTGCCTTGATTGCCTCATAAGGCCATGTCGGATAAACCTCAGAACTGGCACAGTTTTTCAGATAATACAGAAATGGTACTGTGATGTTTTCCGCATTGCGATCCGGGCGCCCCAAATGAACCGTAATATTGGTCGGTATCACAATTTGGGTCAATATTCGTGCCGTTGTATTCGGCGGCGTTTGACCGCTGTTATTCCCCCCCTCATTGGTCAAAAGATGATGATCGGGAATCACATCAATGTTGCGCTGTGCGCTGCGCTGCAACCGTGTGGGAATCGGCTCCACATTCAGCAAACTGTATTCTCCCGCAAAGACCTGTACTCCGAGTATCTCTTCCAACTCAAACCCATTAGCACGTACTTGCACATTGTAGGTTTCATACGGTCGCTCTTCACTGTATTCATTTAAACTCAGCGATCTTGCCGGTGCATACAACGGAATGTTTTCCGTTTTTCCCGCTTCATCCGTCATGAAAAAATCTTCAAATACCACTTCGTCATTTACTACTCTATAGACTCGTACCATAGCTTGAGAAATAGCATAAGCCTGATCTCCCAAGGATGTCTGAACCTGTAAATATCCTGTAGCGATATTACCACCCCCTAGGCTACTGTATGGAAAAATCGCCGGATAGGTTGTATGAATGCCTAAAAGTAAACGAGAATTGCTCAAAAAAGCAAGCCAAGTCCCTTAAAAGTTCGTATTGTCAAGTATGAAGATGATGCAAAAAAAAGTATTATTTCCGATTGAAATAATACTTTCCGTTAGCAAGATGTATCGCATGAATTTTTTGTTCAATTTCACTTTTACTCTGCATTAACTCACGAATCATCATATCACTCATCCGATAAAGATATACCGAGATTCGCCGCATTTCTGTATGAGTGTATAATTCTTGTGTATCGCTGTGGAACAAGCGATCTACATTATTGGCAAATTTATCGACAATCGGAATATACAAATCAGAATCGACAAAGCGTTTATGTTCCTCTTTAAAAAACCGAATGTCATTAATGATTTCACCAAAGGATTGATTCAAGAGCAGATCGTTTTGTTCCTCTGCTGCAGTCCGTTCCAGCTTCATCACAAACGATTTCACTTTGTTATTCAACAGCTTCAAAGCTCCCATTATTTGAAAAATCCGCACATTTTTGCTTTCCAGCAGGCGCAGTTCATTTCGCGCTTCCTCATTCATGAATGATCCCTCTCTCACTATCCTCTGGCAATATTTTACCACAAAACAATGCTATTGAAAATGAGCATAAGGAAAAAAAGCGCAGTTTTATTCCGATTTACCATACTGATAAGGATAGGAGCTTTCGGATCTGCAAATTAGTTACCGCTTTGAATTTTTGATAAGGTCTGTTTGACTTCGGATGCCTTCACATTCTTAATCACATACCAGCCCTTTTGAGTCATTTCATCATAGGTTCTTGCCTGATGTTCCATGGTTTTATCCAAACCGAGTTTCAATAAATCTCTGATATCTTGATTCGAACTCTCCAGTGTACCGTGAACATAAACTTCCACCGTACTTTTCAGAATCAGCAAATAATTGTCCATTAGCTTTTGATCATCCATTGGCTTTATCCTCCAACATTTTTATGAGTTTCTTCTGCATTTTTTCATGTTTCTCTACTTCTTTTTCTAAAAAGGATTTCAGCTTTTTATCCTCCAAACAGCGAATGGTTTCCTGACAAATCGCAATCATATTCTTTTCATGACCGATTGCATCTTCTACGTAAAGTAATTCTTTCTGTGTCATAATATTCCTCCTTGTTATTATTGTGGAAGGATTACTATCTTTTATAACAAGAAATGAAGAAAAAAGATGAATCGTAATGATTCATCTTTCAAGTTTCATTATTTTTGGTTGGTAATCGCTGCCTGCGCTGCCGCAAGTCTCGCGATCGGAACGCGGAACGGTGAACAAGAAACATAACTTAAGCCTAACTTATCGCAGAATGCGATGGATGCAGGCTCCCCACCATGCTCACCACAAATACCCAGTTTAATTTCAGGGCGGGTTTTTCTTCCGAGTATTGCGGCCATTTCAATCAGCTTACCGACTCCATGCTGATCCAATCTTGCGAACGGATCGTTCTCATAAATTTTAGCAGTAGCATATTCCGGCAAGAACTTTCCGGCATCATCACGGGAGAATCCGAATGTCAACTGTGTCAAATCGTTGGTACCGAAAGAGAAGAACTCCGCCTCTTCCGCAATTTCATCGGCCAAAAGCGCCGCTCTTGGTACCTCAATCATCGTACCGACGTGATAAGGCATGGTAATACCTTCATCCGCCAAAATACCATTAGCGGTATCGGTAACAATCTTCTTTACATATTTCAACTCTGCCAAATCACCGATCAACGGCAACATGATCTCCGGTTCTACATGCCAATCCGGATGTTGTTTGTTGGTAGCGATTGCTGCCTTGATAACTGCGGCTGTCTGCATTTGGGCAATGCCGCGATTGGAAACGGCCAAACGGGATCCGCGATGTCCCATCATCGGATTGACTTCATGGAGATCGGCAATGACTTGTTCAATCTCTTCAACGGAAATATTCATTTCCTCACTCATTGTTTTAATATCTTCCGGATTGGTCGGCACAAATTCATGAAGCGGCGGATCCAAATAACGAATCGTCACTGGTCTGCCTTCCATAGCCTCATAGATACCCTCGAAGTCTTTCTGCTGCATCGGTTCCAATTTATCCAATGCCTGCTTCATTTGCTCATCATTCTTGGCCAGAATCATCTGACGAATGGCTTTGATTTTATCCCCCTCAAAGAACATATGCTCGGTACGCACCAAACCGATACCTTCAGCACCGAATTTCACTGCTTGTGCAGCATCTCTCGGTGTATCTGCATTGGTGCGAATCTTTAATCGTCTGCGAGCATCTGCCCATTTCATAAAGCGCTCAAAGTCACCGGAAATCTCTGCCGGCACCGTCTTGATCGCTTCACCATAGACATTACCGGTAGAACCATCGATGGAAATCCATTCCCCGCGATGATAATCCTTGCCGCCAACACGGAAATAGCCTTCTTCTTCATGCATGACAATATCACCGGCACCGGATACACAACATGCGCCCATACCACGGGCAACCACAGCCGCATGAGAAGTCATACCGCCACGTACGGTTAAAATACCTTGTGACACCGCCATACCTTCAATATCTTCAGGAGAAGTCTCCAAACGAACTAAGATTACCTTTTTGCCCGCTGCCGCTTCTTTCTTTGCCTCATCCGCAGAGAACACGATCTGTCCGCTGCCTGCGCCCGGAGATGCCGGAAGTGCATTTGTGATCACTTCTGCCGCTTTCAAAGCGTTAGGATCAAACATCGGATGCAATAAGGAATCCAACTGTTGCGGCTCAACCATCATCAAGGCTTCATCCGTTGTGATTAAACCTTCATCCACCATATCACAAGCAACCTTCAAAGCAGCTTGTGCAGTACGTTTTCCGTTTCTTGTCTGCAACATAAACAATTTGCCATTTTCAATGGTAAATTCCATATCCTGCATGTTCTTATAATGCTTTTCCAGTTTACCGCAAATATCCACAAACTGATCATAAGCAGTCGGAGAAACCTCTTTCAGCTGATCAATCTTCTTCGGAGTACGCACACCGGCTACAACATCCTCGCCCTGTGCATTCATCAAGAATTCACCATACAGCTTATTTTCACCGGTGGCCGGATTACGAGTAAACGCAACCCCGGTACCACAATCTTCACCCATGTTACCGAATACCATCATCTGGACATTGACAGCCGTTCCCCAACTGGATGGGATATCATTCATCTTGCGATAATAGATCGCACGCTCATTATTCCAAGATTTGAATACGGCTTCAATTGCCTCCATCATCTGAACCTTTGGCTCTGTTGGGAATGATGTATGCAACTCTGCCTGATAGAATTCTTTGAATCGTTCTACCAAAAGCTTCATATCTTCGGCGCTTAACTCCAGATCATCCTTTATACCCTTCTGTGCCTTAACTTCATCAATGATCTCTTCAAAACGCTTTTTAGACAAGCCCTTTACCACATCCGCGAACATCTGAATGAAACGACGATAGGAATCGTAAGCAAAGCGCGGATTGCCTGATTTTTCTGCGATACTGGCAGCCACCACATCGTTGATTCCCAAATTTAAAATTGTATCCATCATTCCCGGCATGGATGCCCGAGCACCGGATCGTACACTCACCAACAACGGATTTTGCGCATCACCAAATTTCTTTCCTGCCTCCGCTTCCAACTTACCCAAATACTCCATGATTTCACTTTGAATATCTTCACTGATCCGCTCACCGTCATCATAGTATTTGTTGCAAGCCTCCGTTGTGATCGTAAAGCCGTTTGGCACCGGCATTCCCAACTTGCTCATTTCCGCTAAATTGGCACCTTTACCGCCTAACAGCTCACGCATATTTCCATTTCCTTCAGAAAATGAATATACATACTTTTTTGCCATTCCAGTTCGTCCTCCTTATCTTGTTTTACCATGTTAATTATACACGATATGAAAGCGTTTTCCTAGAGGAAATTCATTTTCCTTATTTTTATTCTTATTCATTTTCCTTATTTTTATTCCTGTCATTTGTGTGATGATGAGTGTTCATTTTGGTATAAAGGGCGTTTACTGTAACGCCCCCACAA
>CAJUGR010000109.1 GCA_910586285.1 uncultured Erysipelotrichaceae bacterium | reverse complement strand
GCATAAACAGAAAGGAAATAAAACAAATGAAAAAGCCAGACTCTGTCAAGATGAATGTTTTTTGCCCATACCGATCACACAAAAGGCAACAACAGGCAAAACAGTGACGCCCTTTCTTACTGTTTTGCCTTTTTGTGTGAGAAAACCCCCAGATAGTCTTGGGGTTTGGTAGAGCTTTAGCGGTGAGGTTTTTAAAATAAAAACTCCTTTTGATAAATTAATAATGCGGTCCGACAACTGCACAAGGAAATCAAAAGGAGGTCAAAAAATGAATCATAGTTCAATAAATGGCGTACATACTTTATCACACACAACATGGACTTGCAAATACCATAATTGTTGCGCCGGTAAGCTCAGCTTGAAATTGAGTCCCTTGGGGCGATTACGTAAAAACCATCAGTTAGGCTGCGGATGTTTATTGATATGTATATAAAAAAACGATATGCATGAGCAACATATCGCTTTTTTGATTAACGGTTGTAATATTCTACGACCAATAACTCGTTGACTTCCGGATTCAATTCGCTGCGTTCCGGTAAGCGTAAGTAAGTACCTTTTTTTGCGTCCTTGTCAAAGTCGACAAATGCCGGTGTATTCAAGGATGCTTCCAGTGATTCGCTGATCACCTTTAAGTTTTTGGATTTCTCCTTTATTTCAATTGTACTGCCTACTTTTACCTGGGCACTGGGGATATCACATTTTTTGCCGTTGAGCAAGATGTGTCCGTGGTTTACTAACTGACGTGCCGCTTTACGCGTTGGGGCAATTCCCATACGATAAACGATGTTATCGAGGCGACTTTCTAATAAGCATAAGAAATTGTCGCCGGTGACACCTTTCATACGAGATGCTTTTTGAAACGTGTTGGCAAACTGACGTTCGTTAACGCCGTACATGAAGCGGATTTTCTGCTTCTCGCGTAACTGCAGTCCATAGTTGGTGAGTTTTACTCGTTTCGTCGGTCCGTGTTGACCGGGTGCGTACTGCCGTCTTTGAAGTTCTTTGCCGTTTTCCAGGATGGAGAATCCTAAACGACGGGAAATCTTCCAAGTCGAGCCTGTCATTCTTGACATAACATGTCCTCCTTATTGTTTGTCGGTGATTCTTGACAACAACAGGGGTAAATTATCATCCGTTGTGTTAATGCTCACGACGCCCTCACTTTTCAGCTAAGCTACTTGATCGTCCCATACTGCTTGTATGTCATTAACGCATTGTTTCGCATGACTTTACCGGCTGCTATCGTTTTCACGCCAATATATCTTAACAGAAGAACGGTGTAATGTCAATGAAAAATGCAATTCGGGCTCTATGATCGCGGTGGGGGATGAGATATAAGGGGATGTGCTTCACGTCGGTAGAAATTATTGAAGTTCCTAATGAATTCACTTATAAATTATGCTATAATAACAAATAGAGAAATTCATTTCATGATGCAATTTTTAAGCGAGGTGTAATTATGGAAGAATTTATAACAAATATAAAAAATATCGTTACCGCAGAGGTATTGGTATATATTGCGATCGGCGTGGTATTGTTAGTGATTTTGACCTTAGTGATGATGATGTTGCGCCAAAAGAAAGCCAAAAAGGAATTGGATGAGTTGGAACTGAAATATAATTCGTTGAAAAGTATCCCCTTGGCCTTTAAATTAAATAAAGCTGTTGCCCTATCCCGTGTGAATCAGGAAATGGCGCAGCAGGTGGAGGGATGCAAAAATGATTTTGATATGGTACAGGAACGATTGAAGGAGTGCAGTGTTTTGTTGGCCGAAATCGATGATCTGGTTTATATTCGCAAGACCAAAGCAGCCAATCGCAAAATGACATCTTTGGTGACCATGCTCAATCAGTGTGAGGATAATGCGAAGCGTGTGAATGAAACATTAGATGAAGTATTGGAAAAAGAAAATGAACAGCGTGAACAAATTAATAAGCTGAAGGAGGAATTCCGCGGAGTAAAAAAGAAAATTGCCGATAATCGTACGGCGTTTCATCAAGCAAATGAGTATTTAGAACATGAGATCAATGCGATCGAAAAGATGTTCTCATTATTTGAAGAGTGGATGTTTGCCTCGGAGTTTAACAAAGCGGCCGATCAACAGGATGAAATATTGGCAACGATTCATCGCTTGGAAGAATTATTACAAGTGTTGCCCGGTCTCTATGAGCGAGCCAAAGGCGTATTGCCTCGTGCTATTGATGAGGTTGGGTATAATTATGCTCAATGTAAAAATAAAGGAATCTATCTGGAACATTTGGAAATTAAGAAAAATCTGGAAGTCATTTCCGATATGTTAAAAGAGGATTTGAATAAATTGCGTAATGGGCAAGTGGAGAATGTTGAAGACGATTTGAACGAATGTGAAAAGCGACTTGGACAGCTGCAGGAACAGATCGATAAAGAGGAAAAAGCTTACGAAGAGGTTACCAAAAATGTGGATATTCTCTTTGACAGCGTACGAACCGTCAATCAGGATGTAGAAGCGATCAAAAAGCTGTATGATCGCGTTTATGAGCGATTTGGTTTTGAAAACTGGACGGATAAATTGGAAGAGACCAATGAACGACTCAGCGTGTTAAATGATATGAAGCGTAAGTTGGAAAAAATCATTTTGGAAAAATCAGTTCCTTATACAACAATTCTCATTTCTTATCAGGAATTGGATCAAAGCAATACCGTATTTGTCGATGAAGTTGCCAAGATGAAGGTAAAACTGGAAACGGCATGCAGCGATGAGGAACGGGCGAAGAAACAACTGGTGAAGCTGCAGCTGATTGTCAATGAAATTCGGGTAAAAATGATGAAGCATCGTTTGCCGAGTGTTTCACAAAAATATGAAGATGATCTGCATAAGGCTAAGATGATGATCAAAGATATTTCTGTAATTTTGGATAATACGCCATTGGATGTGAAACGCTTAAACACAGAATTACGTTCGGCTATTGATTATATTTATACGCTTTACAACAGTGTAAATAATTTGGTGGGAATGGCCATCATGGTGGAAAATACAATTGTTTTCGGAAACCGTTATCGTTCCAGCTATCCGGAAATTGATTCTGAATTGACACGCTGTGAGTTGTGTTTCAGAAACGGTCAGTATACCAAGGCATTGAAAATCGGAATTCAGGCAATTGAAAAAATGCATCCGGGTGCTTATGAGAATTTAATCAGTAAAAAAGATCCGGGTATTATGAATCAGGCGGTGTAACCTATGATTTATTTTGATTATGCTTCCACGACTCCGGTTCATGAAGAAGTGTTGAATGCTTATATCAAAGTGCTGCAAAATCATTATGCCAATGCGGATTCCCTGCATAATGATGGACGGAAAAGTCAACGATTGATGGAAAAAAGCCGTGCACAGACTGCACAGCTTTTGTCTGTTTCGGCAGAAGAATTGTTATTTACTTCTTGTGCCAGTGAGGCCAACAGCTTGGCAATCAAAGGATTTGCGCTGGCCCATCGTCAACGTGGAAATCATATCATCACGACGCGTGTGGAACATTCCAGTGTGGTGCACGCGATGGAACAGCTGGAACAGGAGTTTGGATTTCGCGTGACTTATTTACCGGTGAATCGTGATGGCAGCGTGGATATGAACGCCTTACGGCAAGCATTATGTGCTGAAACGATTTTGGTTAGTACAATGTATGTCAATAACGAAACTGGGGCAATTAATCCGATTGAAGAGATTGCGGCGATAATTCATGAGCAGAGCCGTGCGGTATTTCATGTCGACTGTGTTCAGGCGTTGGGTAAACTGTCGATCCCGCTTTCTGATATTGATATGGCAACATTCAGCGCGCATAAGATTTATGGCTTGAAGGGCAGTGCATTGTTATATAAAAAGCGCAATATAAACTTATTAGCGTTAATTAACGGCGGACAACAGGAACAGGGGTTACGCGGTGGCACCGCAAATGCGCCGGTAAATACTGTCTTTGCCAAAACCTTACGACTTGCCTTAAGTGAGCAAACGCTACATAATCAGTATGTCCAGCAACTACATGATTGCTTATGCGCAGAATTAAGTGAATTGCCGGACGTACAGATCCAATCGAATAAAAATTGTGTCCCACATATCATTAATGTCGCATTTATGAAGGTGGGCAGCGAAGTGATGTTAAATGCATTAAATGAACGAGGTTTTGCCGTTTCTGCCAAAAGTACATGTTCATCAAAAAGCAAGGCACACTCTTATGTAATTGCCGCTATGGGATTGGGAGAAATCGCTGCGACTCATTCGATTCGTATTTCGTTATCCCATTTGACAAAGCCGGAAGAGGTGGATGCCTTGATAACGGCATTAAAGGAGATCAATCATGACTATCGAACCAAATGAACCGATTGTTTATAATCATATCTTGGTGCGTTTCGGAGAATTATCCACCAAGGGTAAGAATAAAAAGGATTTTATTAAACGATTGTATACCAATGTGAAAAATGCACTCAGTCCGTATCAAAAGCTGACGTATGAACGAACGCATGATCGCATGTATATCCTCTTAAACGGTGAGGATGGCGAAGCGGTCGCGAATGTTTTAAAAAATGTGTTTGGCATCAGTTCCTTTTCATTGGCTATTCGCGTTCCTTCGCAGATTGAGGATATTGTCGCTATGGGCAAAAGGGTAGCGATGGAAGATGATGCACAAACCTTTAAAATTGATACACGGCGCAGTGATAAGCGTTTCCCAATGATATCTGATGAAGTCAATCGAGCGGTTGCCGGTGCCATTTTAAAAGCAACGTCAATGAAGGTGGATGTCAAGCATCCGCAGTTGCGCCTGCAAATTGAAATACATGAAACTGATACCTATTTGATGAAGGGGCGTATTGCCGGTAGCGGCGGTTATCCGGTGGGTGTCGGAGGGAAAGCCATGGTGATGCTAAGCGGTGGCATCGATTCGCCTGTGGCTGCCTATTTGACGATGAAGCGCGGTGTTGCGATAGAATGTGTTCACTATGCTTCTCCGCCCTATACTTCTGCCCGCGCACAGGAAAAGGTGTTGGAATTAGCTCGAATGGTTTCTGGTTATCAAGGACATATTCGTATACACATCGTACCGTTTACCGATTTACAATTGGCGATTTATGAGCATTGTGACGAATCTTATGCCATCACCATTATGCGGCGCATGATGTATCGCATTGCCGAACGCTTAGCGAAGCAACAGGGGGCATTGGCCATTGTCAACGGCGAAAGCATCGGTCAAGTGGCTTCCCAAACACTGGAAAGCATGGCGGTAATCAATTCGGTTATCCAAATGCCGGTGATTCGTCCGGTCGCTGCGATGGATAAATTGGAGATTATCACATTGGCAAAGAAACTCGGCACGTATGAAACCAGCATTCTTCCTTTTGAAGACTGTTGCACGATTTTCACTCCCAAAAATCCAGTTACCAAGCCAGCCATTGACAAAGCAGAGAAAATGGAACAGCGATTTGATTATGAATCATTGCTGGATCAGTGCCTGCAGGGCATTACAACTATGGAGATCGATCCGATTGCGAAAACAGAGGAGGACGAAGAATACTTCTGATCACTTGATAAATCGATCTTATCACAAACAAAAATTATGAAGCACTGTGAGAAATGACGGTGCTTTATTTTTTGTCATCAGGGTATAACCGATGTAAAAGCAGTCATACTAATGTTGAGGTGATAAAAATGGAAAGAAAAAAACAGTATAACGAAAAACAGGTAGAACAGGATTTATATCAATACGAAATGGGTATTGAACTGGGCGCCGATGTAGAAAGTGGAAAGAAACAGCATCGCAGTGAATATCAGCGGGAAAATCAATCTCGTGATTTCAAGAATGATTCCTCTCAACAGAATCAGCGTCAGAATCAACAGAACCGTAATGAGTTTTCTTCGCTGAATCAAAATAACCAACAGAATGAACAGCGTTTGAATTCCCAATCGCAACAAAATCGCAACCAGCACAATCAACAGAACAATCGCAATAACTTCCGTTAAGATCATTCCTTTGATACGGTAATATAAGATTTAAATTCAAATGCTTCATAACGAGGCAACATCCTTTAACAGATGTTGCCTCTTTTTAGGTTCATCATTATTAAAAAATGATTACTTCCACAATGTAAGTGAAAATCAGAACTGATTTTTAGGCATGGTATGTTATAACCCATCTTTTACACTTTTATAATCAAAGTAAATGATTTAAAATTTAATAA
>CAJUGR010000108.1 GCA_910586285.1 uncultured Erysipelotrichaceae bacterium | reverse complement strand
TTGCGCCTATTTTTGGCATTTTCAAAAATCGCCAGTATTATGCCGTGCAAAGGGGAAATAAAAAACTTCCGTAAATCATCGTCGATTTTGCTTTGCGTGGTGTTATAGGAATTAGAGGGAGAAATATCACTGCCGCTTTGTCAAAATCCCCGTTTATCGCACGAAATATTAACGGAATCCAGCACAGAGGGAGCCGCCATTTTTTAAGAGCAAGATTCTACCATAGTACCCAATTCGCTTATCGCTCATTTTGTTTTATGGGAATCTTGTTGGCGTTACCACTCCAAGCTCGCCTTTTTGCGGCTTGCGCCGCTTGAAAAATCCACCCACAAAAGGAGGTTCACAGCCATGAGAAAATACAACACGCCCCACCGCCACCGGGTAATCAAGACGCGCTTGACCGAGCAGACCGAGGACGAGAAACAACGGGGGAAGCTTCGCAGGCAGGAATTCGAAATCTTTTACTCTTTTGTCGGCAAGGCAGAGTTGCCCGAGTAAAGCCCGATCTGTCTGGCAGTCAGCCAGATAAAAAAATTTAACACTTATTTTATTTCTTTGTCTCACATGAGCAAAAGGAGGGGATTGAAATAGATCAATCATCGTAGTATACTAACCATGAAATGAGATTTGAAAGGAGTAATTATGGGGCTGTTTTCTAAAAAAGTGCAAGAGCCGATCTATGATGCGGCTGATTGCGAAGTGAAGAAAAAAAGAATGAGAGCGATTTTTAATGAAGCGGTTATGGATGGTGATTCTTATGAGATACTGTATGCTTATATGTCAACCTCGAAATATGAGAGAGGCTTTGTGTTTGATACGAATACCACAACATTTTATTATTACATTGTCGGCTATCGCAGCAGTGATTACGATATGCTGTTAATTCAAGTCGATCACGAACTAAAGGAACATAGCGAAGCCTATCGGATCGAAACGGATAAGATTGACAATATCTCGTATAATCCGAAATATCATCAATTATGCTTTGAGTATGAAAAGAATTACGGTTCCTTCGGCGAGATATTAAACATAGAAGGTACCGACAGTAATACGAAATACGGTCCTAAAAATATTTATCAGCCGAAAGAAAGAGAAAAATTTCTGGATTTTGCGGAAAGCTTCCGTGCTGTTTTACGGGATAAGGGTTATAAACTCGATAAATGGAAGCGATAAAGGCATAAGAAAGGCAGTCACTCACAAATGATGATCGACTGTTTTTTTGACTTTGTATATTTACATCGACAGCGATGAAGAAAAGAATTGCGTCTTAGATAGAATGTTTGATATAATGTACACCGAGGTGATTTTGTGGCTTTTGAGATAACCATTGATCAGTTTGAAGGACCGCTGGATCTGATGCTGCATCTGATAAAAGAAAATAAATTGGATTTATTTGATTTGAATATGGATACTTTAACCGATCAATACTTGGCTTATCTCAATACGATGGAAGCCATGCATTTAGAGGTAGCCAGTGAATATTTGGCAGAATTGGCCGGGTTGATCGAATATAAAAGCAAAAAGCTGTTACCGCGGGAAAAAGTGGTGATTGCCGAGGAATACGAAGAGGACCAGCGAGATAAACTGGTCAAACGACTTTTGGAGTATCAGCGCTTCAAAGAGGTATCACAAATCTTTCAGAAGCAATATGAGGATCGCCAAAAGCATATGAGCAAACCGATGAGTCAGGAAACAGGGCAATGGATGAAAATTATTGTCGATGAAAATGTACAGGGGAATCCTTATGATCTGGTCAAGGCAATGAATAAGGTATTACGGCGCTTGGCGTTATCCCAACCGTATGAAACCAAAGTGACGGTAAAGGAATTGAGTGTGGATGAACGTAAAGCACAGATGATTCAGCGTCTGCGCCATTGGAGTGGGAAGATGAGTTTTGAAACATTATGTTCGGATTGTACAAATCTGCATATGGTGATCGTATCTTTTTTGGCGATGCTGGATATGATCCGGTTAAAATTGATTACGTATTTGGTGGATGAGGAAGAAATGATTTGGATTATTAAAGGAGAAGGGGCTTATGCTTAACGAAAAGAAAGCGGTACTGGAAGGATTGTTGTTTCTGGTCGGTGATGAGGGCTTAGGCTCTGACCAGCTTGCGGCCGTGATGGAATTACCCGTTGAAGAACTGGAGCCATTATTGGATGAGATGATGAAGGAATATGTGGAAGATGACAGCCGCGGGATGGAAATCGTTCATTTTGGCGGAGTGTATAAATTCGTATCCAAAGAAGCGATTCATCCGTATGCCGAGAAATTATTTGCGAGTGTCAAACTGGCAACCCTCTCTCAGGCAGCTTTAGAAACCTTGGCGATCATTGCTTATCGTCAGCCGATTACCCGGTCGGAAATCGAAGAAATTCGCGGTGTCGGCTGTGATATGATGATTCGCAAGTTATTGGCACGCAATTTGATTCGTGAATGCGGTCGCAGTGATGCGGCAGGTCGTCCCTTTCTGTATGAGGTAACGGAAGCCTTTATGGATTCCTTTCAACTGAAAAGCCTGAAGGAATTACCGGAATTACCGGATAACGAAGCTAATTTGGATGAAGAACTGTTTCAAGAAGATTTGTAAAGGGAAGCATCATAATGTAGTAAACGGCGATACCGTGACAAGCGATCGCCTTTTTAGGATAACAGATATCTGTGAAGACAATTCATAAGAGGCGCAGTGACCAACGAACTCGAGAGCAACTAATGGTTACATTTCGTTTGGATTGAATATTTAAATAATTGCATATATTATAATTTGAGTGGCTTTAAGCAAAGCGTTATTAATGATTTTCAACTATATTGACGTATGCAATATTTTATCATATAATGTAAGCGGGCAAATTGATGTCTAGTTTTATTAAAAGGAGGGGAGTATTTCATAGATTTGAAAACTTATTCTACATCTGTAAATTGGACGCCGATTGCTAATGGATACAATGTTTCTAGCGCATATATTGGAATGACCCAAAAATATACATGCAGAGGTTGGACAAATAGCTGGCAATTTAGTATATTTTAATACATTAAGGATTTCTTTTAGCTGAAAGGGGCTTATTATGAATAAGAATAAGAAACAGATAATCTGCTTTCTGTTGACGGTATTTTTGGCTTCAATGATTTTATATTCCAATAAGATGAATGCTTTTTCTGCCACGACTTATGAATTTAACAGAAATACAGAAGCCGTAAGGCTGTTGCTTCAACTGATTTTTCCTTGTCTGTTAGGCAGTGTATTGGCATTATTATCCGCATCTTGGATAAAAACAGAGAATTTACCGTCTTTTCTTGATAAGAAACTTCGCTATTTTTTAATCGCAATATTAATCATTGGAATTGTGGTTTTGTTTGTTTTGATTATATCCATGTATGTATCATTCGATTTACAAACAATTTGTTATCGATATATGTATTATGTACCAAGTTATAAGATGATTCATATCATATTATATTTTGTGCTTACTTTATGTATCATAAAAAATGATAAAAAGGAATCCTATGAATAGAAATATTTGAAAAATAATGCCGAGGATTATATAAAATGCATATAGCATTCATATAAGAAATGAAAGGGTAGCGGATGAAGAGATCCACTCCCTTTTTTCATGGCAGGATAATAACTTTTGCCATTGAAACAAAAAACGAACCCGAAGGTTCATTGTGTGATTTATGCGATAGAAACAGGATCATCCGTTGCCGTATTTTTTAAATTGATAAATTTCCTACGGACGATCAAATAACATATGCAGTGAATAAAGGCAGTTAAAAACCATGAGATCGGATAGGAGATATAAAGAGTAAATAAGGTGTGATTAACGGTAAAAACAGTGAAGATCCAAATCATACGAAACAGACAAGCACCGCTAAAGGAAACCAACATCGGCATGATGGAATATCCCAAACCGCGCAGACTGCCGACAAACACATCCATAATACCGCAGAGGAAGTAGGGAACACAAATGATGCCGAGCCGAATGATTCCATACTCGATGACCTCTTTACTGTCAGTATATAAAGATAACAGCGGCTGTGCAAACAAATAGGCGCCGATCCCCATAAACAATCCGATGACGGTGACGGTGAAAAGACATTGTAGGAGTATCTTATCGATGCGCTCATACTTTTTGGCTCCGATATTTTGTGAAGTGAAGCTGAGTGCCGTTTGATACACCGCATTCATTGCTGTATAAACAAAACCTTCTAAATTGCTGGCGGCGGTATTGCCGGCCATGACGATGTCACCGAAGGAATTGACGGATGACTGAATCAAGACATTGGAAACGGAAAAGATGGTGCCCTGTAAGCCGGCCGGCAGTCCGATTTTTAACATTTGAATCAGCTTATCTTTATGAATTTTCAGCTTTTTAAAGTTGAGCCGCAAAGCACCTTCATTTTGATGCAGGCTCATGAGAATTAATATCGCTGAGATCGTTTCCGAAAGAATGGTAGCCAATGCAACACCGGCTACTCCCAAATGGCAGGCAATTACAAAAAACAAATTGAATACGACATTGATCACACCGGAGACAAACAGAAAGTAGAGCGGGCGTTTGGTATCGCCGACCGAGCGCAGAATGGCTGCGCCAAAGTTATAAATCATGAAGGAAGGCATTCCGACAAAATAGATTCTCATATATAAAACCGATAAATCAATGACGTTATCCGGAGTTCCCATTAACTGTAACATCGGTTGTGCGGCAACACCACCGATAAAAACCATGATGACACCGAATAAACAAGCGGTTGCGATGGCGGTATGAACACTGTCTTCAATGTTATCATAGTCTTGAGCGCCGTAATAGCGACCAACCAAAACATTTGCGCCGATAGAAACGCCGATAAATAAATTGATCAGCAGATTGATTAAAGAACTTGTGGAACCGACGGCTGCCAATGCGTGATTACCGCTAAAGCGACCTACAACAATAATATCGGCCGCATTGAATAACAGCTGCAGGATGCCGGAACAGACTAACGGCAGGGCAAAGGCGATGATTTTTTTGAAAATCGGGCCCTCACACATATTGATTTCATAGGAGCGTTTTCGGCTCAATGGTTTTATCATAAAGCATTTCCTTTCACATTGCTCTTAATTGTATCACTTTTCACTGCTTTTTCAAGTTGTTTTATCTAATATTTTGTGTCCTTTTGCGTGGTCAGAAAAGTCTTTTAAAAATGTCACAAAGTCGAAAGGATATGCCATGATTGATATGATCAAATGAAGCACATCATTACTTTACAATTTGATTACTTTAGCGTACAATGATGGCTTGAGGTGACTTATGAAAAGAACTGCGAATTTATTGGATGGTCGCATCTTACCGGCATTGAGTGCCCTGGCATTGCCGATCATGGCTACCAGCTTTATCCAAATGGCATATAATCTGACGGATATGATCTGGATCGGCCGCTTAGGCAGCGGTGCGGTCGCATCGGTAGGGGCAGCCGGAATGTTCATGTGGTTCTCCAACGGTTTGGCGACCTTAGCCAAAATGGGCGGGCAAATCAAGGTGGGTCAGGCACTGGGGGCCGATCAAAAAGAAGCAGCACGTGCCTATGCGGCAAATTCCTTTCGTATGGCAATCATTTTTGCGATCGCTTTTGGCATCATATCATTATTGTTTGGCAAGATGATGATCTCCTTTTTTCATTTGAACAGCATGCAAGTTAACCGTGATGCACAGAATTATCTGTTTGTGACATGCGGGTTGGTTATCTTTTCCTTTATGAATCAAATCTATACCGGTATTTTAACAGCGATGGGAAATAGCCGGGCCTCCTTTATCGCAACGACTATCGGGTTGATTCTGAATATTGTTTTGGATCCGCTGTTGATATTCGGATTTGGGTTAGTTCCGGCGCTCGGTGTGTTGGGAGCGGGCATTGCGACCGTTGCGGCACAAGCGATGGTAACGCTGTTATTTGCTTTGATCGTGCGCGGTGATTCATTGTTGTTTGATCACATTCATTTGATCGGTCCGCTGTCAAAGCAACATAGTAAGGAAATCTTTCGGATCGGATTACCGACAGCGGTACAAAGTATGTTGTTTTCCTGCATTTCCATGATCATCGCCCGGTTGATTGCGGATTGGGGGGATGGCGCGGTTGCGGTACAAAAGGTCGGCAGTCAAATAGAATCGATTTCCTGGATGACTTCCGAGGGTTATGCGGCCGCACTCAACAGCTTTGTCGCACAGAATTACGG
>CAJUGR010000107.1 GCA_910586285.1 uncultured Erysipelotrichaceae bacterium | reverse complement strand
AAAAACTCCGAAACATTCTGACTAAATGAATACAATTATCTTGTGAAATATTTAATGACTTCGTTATTTTGAAAAAAAGTGAAAACATTTTTGAAGTCACTTCGCTCATCTGTTCATTTTCAAATTGATTGTACCAAAGCATTGTACTAAAAACTCCTGGATTCTCTATCGCATATTCATGGAAAGCGTAGCACATAGCTCTCATCGCATCATATCCGGAAAATCCTATTACAGCTTGAATAATATTGTTCTCTAATTCTTTCCAACCATAAAGCATAAGTTGCTGTTTTAGGTCATCAAGCCCATCAATATGGTTATAAAGTGATGGTGACTTAATACCTAATTGCGATGCAAGCGTTTTTAAGGATAAGTTTTCTATGCCTATCGTATTTGCCATGGATGCGGCTTCTTTGATAACCGATTCTTTATCAATTTTTATTTTGGGCAAGATAAAGCACCTCCTTTTAATTACTTCGATTTGTATTTTAACAAATATTATTAGTTTTGTCAAGATATTAGACATTGGCAGAGGCTTCCATAGCCTGTAATGTACATGGGTTGATTATGAATTAAAAAACATATCAGACGAAATTAGAAATCGCATAGCATATATGTGGATCAAAGCAGTTGTTGAGTCATTCGCTCAAAGACGCCCCGTGTTGTGCCTATTGATGAACCATGTGATGCTTGGGTTGAAGCTTTGATTAGTCTGATTAGTTTATAGTGCGGAAAATATGATTAAAGCAATATTCTTATTTTCAGGTGCAGATGGTATGCATGTAGACTTTAAGGAAGTTGGTATCGATGTTATCTTTGCAAATGAAATCGACAAGATTTTGACTCAGACCTTTCAGACTAATCATCCCAAACAAGACTGGTTGGGGATGATATCAATAATATCTATAATCTTGTGACAGAGTAATGCGACGTAGATATAGTCTTTGGCTGCTTTGTTAGGGATTCTCTGTAAATATGGTGTTTTCTTTGATGTTGAATAAAATAAAAAGGATCGCTGCCGGGAGTATAGGCACAACGATCCTTTCATCATTTATGGATCAATCACGGTAGGCGTTCTTCCAATGCCTACGACCTCATTGACAATTCTTGTCCAAGTGGCACAACCGCAGATCCCGTCTGCGCTTAATCCGTTGTTTCGCTGATATGCGATGAGGGCATTTCGCGTATTGGGGCCGAATGCACCATCTAAGGTATAGGTTGTATAGCCTAAGGCGTTGAGCGCATCTTGTAAAATCAGCACATATACGCCTCTTGACCCGTTTCTCAACAGCGGGAAACCGGCTGAGCATGCCGGGCGGCCATAGCGTTTATCAAAATGTACCCAAGTCGGCGTCATGTTTTGCGGTTCAACATAACTCCAAACACCGAGATTATTTGCCGTATTCCAAATCCGATTTCGCTGAGCGGATGATAAGGATTGTCCTACATCAAAGGCAACACCTGCATAGTGCTGTGATTGACGGCCGTGTCCGCCTTCCCAAATTCGTTTAAAGGCATAGCGGAAGGGGATGGGAGAGCCATAGGAACGTCGGGTCGCATTCCATGATTCCATAGCCGCATTGGTTGTCCACAGTACCGAAGATTGTGAACTGCCGCGAAATTCTCTTACCAGCATGGTTCGCCCATATGCATAGGGCATGGGATCAGATTCTGCCAATCGATAGACCTGTAAAGCTTGCGTATCGACATCATATACGATAATCTTTGCCATGTTTCTCCTCCTTTCTTTTCCAACATATGAAAATAAATCATAGCGGAATAGGTATATAGAACAAAAATGTTTCAGTTAAAAATAATTATGATAATAACTGTCTGTCATAAAAAATAATCAATGTTTTATGTTTAATCACATTATAAATGTAAATGAAAAATTTAATATCTCATCATTAAAAATCGTTAAGCTTCATTCGAAAAAGAACTTGTTTGAAGTGGTATAAGCTTCTAATACCAAAAAAGTAGTAGTAAATATTAAGATTCTAATCTTTTTAATGAATAATGCAAAAATCAGCACCGAGCGATTTAACATCAATCTATTAACGATACCGGTCTTGCTACGGACAGGTGCGACAATTACCTTTTATCTTGCAGCTACCGGAAAGAAGAACCGCTTTGTTCACAAATTAAAGGCAACGGATATCGCAGATGTTATGAAGGAAATTAAAGACACGATGATTAATTATATGGAAACCTATGGTATTTCAAAGGAAATCACAGTAGAAGATATGCATCTTTATGAGTTGTTTATCAAGTTGTTTTTCTCATATAAAGTAAGGGTTCGATTGAAAAAGTGCAGGGATGAAATAGCTTCGCAGCAATTTTTAGATGCATTATTATTGAAAATCCCGTGGAAGAAATAGACAGAGACTTGTTAACTCATTGAGATCAACTTGATCTGGAGCAGGAGGAATATCTTGAAAATTGCTCAAAAGAAGAAACGGAACGAATTAGGAAACATCTCATTTTTGCTAAACTGTTGAATGAACGGAATGAATAACAAAATAATGAAATAAAAATAAATCAGAAAGCGGAATAAGAGTCTTTATTTGATACAGATATGTATTATATAAGAGATTTATTCCGCTTTTTAAATGCTTTACAAATAGTGGAATATAATCCGGGTGAAAAATTGAATTATAAGAGGTCTGTAAAACGCCCACTAATGAGAAATGCATTTATATTTTGCTTATTAATAATTTTAGTGCTTTAAAAAAATACTTTCTTATCGAAGATCATGAGAGTATACTATATACGTAAAAATAAGGAGGAACATATTATGCTTGATAAAAAAGTTTCAGAGTTATTAAATGATCAAATAAACAAGGAATTGTATTCCGGATATCTATATCTGGACTTTTCTGTTTATTATCAGGAACAGGGACTGGATGGGTTTGCGAACTGGTACATGATTCAGGCTCAAGAGGAGCGTGACCATGCCATGTTGATGCTGCAGTACATGCAGAACAATGGTGAACACATCACTTTGAACCAGATTAACAAACCGGATAAAGTATGCAAGACTTTGAAGGATCCGTTGGGTTTTGCATTGGAACATGAACGCTATGTTACAAGCCTAATCAATACAATCTATGATGCGGCTCATGCAGTGAAGGATTATCGTACCATGCAGTTTCTTGACTGGTTCGTTAAAGAACAAGGAGAAGAAGAAAAGAATGCGGAAGATATGGTTAAGAAATTCGAATTGTTTGGTACTGATCCTAAGAGCCTATATATGTTAGATAATGAAATGGCCGGTCGCACATACAGCGCTCCGTCTTTGACATTATAAAATATTCCACAAAAGCTATATGATAACAGAAGCATTTGGAAAGTGATATGATTCCGGATGCTTTTTTTATTATCGTGAATGAATGCTTGGGGGCAAAGAGTTTGCTTATGGAATATCATTTCATAAGAACTTCTTTTAAATGGGCGAGAGGCCTTTATATTTATGCCAATGGCTTGCTTCAGATGGGTATTTGTGATAAACGTTTTGTTTAGGTATACATAAGGTATATCAGGGGAGGTTGTAATATGACTTTGAATGATGTACCTATTGCACAACAAGCAACGGTTCGTGAGTTACGATCACAAGGGAGTATTCGCAGACGGCTGTTAGACCTGGGAATAACACCCGGAACAATGATCGAACCGGTTCATACATCACCATCCGGATCTATGCGTGCCTATTTTGTCAAAGGAACGATGATCGCGTTACGGGATAGTGAAAGTAGGGAGATATGGGTAGAATAGAGGGGGGAAGCTATGTTTTCCAAGATATTGGAAGTCAATGAGGAGATCAATCAGCTTTATGTCGATGAAAACCAAGGAATGCGCATTGCCTTAGTTGGAAATCCCAATGTAGGAAAAAGCACGGTATTCAACGCGTTAACCGGTATGCGTCAGCACACCGGTAACTGGCCCGGCAAAACCGTGGCGTTGGCCAGTGGTAATTTTATTCATCACAAACGACTTCATGAGATGATTGATTTGCCGGGAACGTATTCTTTAATGGCACATTCTCGTGAGGAAGAGGTCACCCGCAATTTCATTTGTTTTGAGGATTGTGATGTGTGTGTGGTTGTCTGTGATGCGACGTGTTTGGAACGGAATTTGAATCTTGTCTTACAAACATTGGAAATTACCGATCGTGTTGTTGTCTGTGTGAATCTTTGTGATGAAGCAGAAAAAAAGCATATTCGCATCAATCAGAAAAAGCTTGCGAAGGCACTGGGCGTAGAAGTGGTAATGATGAGTGCCCGCAGCGATATTGGCCTGGATGCTTTAAAAGAGGCATTGGTATCGTGTCAAGAGCGAAAAAGTCATGAGAATGTGGCAAGAATCCGCTATGGTGATGCAATGGAAACGGCACTGGCACATATTGAATCGGTAATGAAATGCAGGCGATTGAATAAACGCTTTTTGGCATTAAAATTATTGGAAAAAGATTCGCAATTCGAATCATGTATCGAAAATGTGAGCGAGGTACAAAGAGTCGTGAATCAAGAGCGTTTACGCTTAAGTGAAGCGGGAATGGATGATCAGTTAGAGGATGAAATTGTACACGCCATTAGTAAAAAGGCCGCTGTGATCTGTGCAGATTGTGTCACTTATGATAATATTCATTATTATGAGCGTGATCGTAAGATTGATCGGATTGTGACCCATAAAGTATGGGGAATTCTATTGATGATCGCATTATTGGGAGTGATCTTCTGGATTACGATATATGCGGCCAATGTTCCCAGTGCCATGTTGGCTGATCTGTTCGCATGGGTGGAGAATCATCTCAATCATTTCTTGATTTCGCTTGGAGTGAATGAAGCCGTACGTTCTTTATGCATGGATGGCATCTATAAGACATTGACTTGGGTGGTTTCGGTAATGCTGCCGCCGATGGCAATTTTCTTTCCGCTGTTTACGATCCTGGAAGATTTCGGATACCTGCCGCGGGTCGCATTTAACCTGGATGGTTATTTCCGTAAGGCTAAAGCGTGTGGAAAACAAGCGTTGACGATGAGCATGGGGTTTGGTTGTAATGCGGTTGGGGTTAGCGGATGCCGCATTATCGATTCCCAACGGGAACGCTTAATTGCGATTTTAACTAATAACTTTGTGCCTTGCAACGGTCGTTTTCCGACCTTAATTGCGATTATTACGATGTTTTTTGCGGGAATGTTAACAGCGCCATGGGATGGCTTGGCCTCGGCATTGTTATTGACAGGCGTTATCGTATTGGGAGTACTTTTGACCTTTTGGATCTCACGCCTGTTAAGTATGACGTTGTTAAAGGGGGTTCCCTCCGGCTTTACATTGGAATTGCCACCGTATCGGCAACCGCAGTTTGGTAAGGTTATCATCCGCTCGATTTTTGATCGAACACTGTTTGTTCTGGGACGTGCTGTATGCGTTGCGATTCCTGCCGGTGCCTTGATTTGGATTATGGCGAATATCACGATCCAGGATCAAACGCTGTTGGCGATGATTGCCGGCATACTGGATCCCTTTGCCAAACAGCTGGGTTTGGATGGTGTTATTCTGCTGGCATTTATCTTAGGCTTTCCGGCCAATGAGATTGTTGTGCCGATTATCATTATGGCATATCTTTCCTCGTCTTATATTTTAGAGATGAATAACTTGTTTATGTTAAAAGAATTGCTTGTGGCCAACGGTTGGACTTGGATCACTGCGGTTTGTACGATGTTATTCTCTCTGATTCATTTTCCCTGCGCCACCACAGTATGGACAATAAAAAAAGAAACCGGAAGCTGGAAATGGACGATTTTATCGATACTGATACCGACTGTCACCGGTATCATAGTGTGCTTCGCAGTTTCTCATGTCGCATTATGGTTTTACTAACGGAAAAGAAACAGGATTTACTGTTCATGCTTTATCAGCAAACAGATAAAATCACTGTTTCTTTTTTTCATTAATTGAGTATTTTGTTTTGAGAACAAATACCAATGCTTTGATAGGGATATCGTTCTTCATCAATCATAGGAAATGCTTGTGATAACATATCGGCTAAGAACAGATCCGCACCGATCGGCTGCGAATAACACATACAGCGAATCCCCAGTTTTTCACAAATTGGCATGATCATCTGTTGCAAATTGCGTGAATGCAGTATAAACGCTTCCGCTATACCGCGTTCTTTGAACAGTTGCATCAAAAACATATCAACCTCCTCTTGTAAGAGG
>CAJUGR010000106.1 GCA_910586285.1 uncultured Erysipelotrichaceae bacterium | reverse complement strand
TTATAAATTCAATATTCATGCAACGAAAAAGATGATCGATACGACCATCTTTTTTCATCAATAATTATCAGCATGGGCTTCTTCATCACCGTTTTTTTGTTCTGCTTTTAATTCAAAATGAATTAGTAAAGTCAATATTGCACGCAACAGAATAATGGCACCCAGAACATAAATTTCACTCATTTCATGAATCAGTACTGTTTTTAAAATCTCCGCGCCCATCTTAAATTCCAAACCCAATGCAAGGGCATTCGCAAGTTCGATCTTGATCGGATAACGCTTTTTCTTAATCAGTGACGCAAAATATAAATAAAAAGCCTTGATCGAACCGAATCCGATGATCACAATACCGAATATTTCAATCGCTCCATAAACTTCGGGAAGCCATGTTTCAATCAAACCCTCCAGCATAATACACCTCTGTTACCTTCTCGTCAAAATAAATTTGCGACGATTTCACTGACCGGTCGGCTTTCCTCGATTGCTTTGATGACATCACCAAGAACCGCTCCTACCGATAAAACGGTCATTTCCGGATAAAGCGGTGATTTCTCATCTTGACAAATGGTATTGGTACAAATAAATCCGCTTAAATGGGCGTTTTTTAACCGCTCGATAGCCGGGCCGGATAATACTGCATGAACACAGGAAGCATAAACAGCCTTTGCGCCTTTATCATACAGCATTTGAATACCGGCAGTTAATGTTCCGGCAGTATCCACAATATCATCGACCATAATCGCTGTCTTTCCGTTTACATCACCGATCAAATTCATCGCTTCCGCTACATTGGGTTTCGGACGGCGCTTATCGATAATTGCAAGCGGCGCATGTAATATTTCCGCCAGTTTACGGGCACGTGTCGTACCTCCGTGATCCGGTGAAACCACTACCACATCCGGCAGGTTAAGATCCATGAAATAATGTCCGATAATACTGATGGCAGAAATATCATCCGCAGGAATATCGAAGAATCCCTGGATTTGTGTTGCATGCAGTTCCATTGTAATCACACGATGAGCACCTGCTTTTTCCAGCAATCCGGCAACCAGTTTGGAAGTAATCGGTTGACGCGGTTTGGCTTTACGATCCTGGCGCGCATAACCAAAATACGGCATCACCACAGAAATGTGTCCTGCACTGGCACGCTTGCAGGCATCGATTGCAATCAAAATTTCCATCAGATTACTGGAAACAGGATTGCAGGTGCTTTGCACGATATACACGTTTTTCCCACGAACGCTTTCGCCCAAATCCACCATAATCTCGCCATCCGCAAAGTGCTTTACATCACACAACCCCAACGGAATTCCCAATCGTGCCGCAATTTCATTGGCCAGTCCGACACTGGAAGTCAGTGCAAAAATAACGGTCTTTTTTTCCATAATGCTGTTTGTCCTCTTTTCTCTTTTTTCTTTATTTCTTTTTATATTGTTCACCGAATCCGGCTTTGATTGTCTGTCGGGCTCGGGCAATTCCCATATCACCGTCATTGACCGAATCGGTAATGGTAGATCCCGCGGCCAATAACGCATTTTCACCGATGGTTACCGGGGCAATCAGGTTACAGTTACTGCCGATAAACGCGCCGTCTTTTACCGTGGTGCGATATTTATTTTTACCATCGTAGTTCACGGTCACAACACCGCAGCCGACATTAATCTTTTCGCCGAAATCGCTGTCTCCGATATAGGTCAAATGGGCACACTTACTGCCGTTACCGAAGTCGGAATTCTTGAATTCCACGAAATTACCGATGCGGCAGTTTTCGTGAACATGCGTATGATTGCGCAAATGACTCATCGGGCCGACAGTCGTATGTGCATCGACTTGTGAATCCACAATTTTACTGGAATCGATCAGCACATCATCTCCGATTTTGGCATTGGACAAAAAGCTGTTTGGCAAAATTTGCACATGAGCGCCAATATGTGTTTCACCTTCAATCATGACATTAGGATAAATCGTCGTATCCGCTCCGATTTCCACATCTGCTCCGATATAGGTATGAGCGGGATCAACCAGCGTTACACCGTTTAACATATGACGGCGATTGATATCATTTCGCATCCATGCTTCTGCTTGAGCCAAATCCACTCGATCATTTACTCCCATTGTTTCATCGGGGTCTTCAACGACCATCGCATTCGTACTCCATCCCTTACGATTGAAAATCTCCACAAGATCTGTTAAATAGTATTCCTGTTGAGCATTATCATTGCGAATTTCCTTCAATCCGGCAAATAATTCCTTCGTCTTAAAGACAAACAGTCCGGTGTTGATTTCGTTCACCGCGCGTTCTTTCTCGCTGCAGTCTTTTGCCTCAACGATTTTGGCCACTTTACCATCGCCATCGCGAATAATCCGACCGTAATGCGCACCATCATCCAGCTTCGCACTCAATACCGTTAATGCATGATCCCGATTGGCTTCAAACGCTTTTTGAATCGTTTCGCTTTGAATGCATGGACCATCGCCGTTCAACACGATGGTATCGCCTTCTTCATCTACCAAAGAATCCGCCTGCATCACCGCATGACCGGTGCCCAGTTGAGGACTTTGAATCGCATATGCTACTTCATCGTTTAAATATTCTTTTACTTTCTCTGCATCATGCCCGACTACGACAATAATCTTTTCCACACCGGCATTTTTTAATGCCGATACAATATGCCCGATCATCGGTTTTCCGCATACCGGGTGCATGACTTTACACAATGCTGATTTCATTCTGGTACCTTTACCAGCCGCTAATACTATCGCAGATTTCATACAAAAAAATACCTCCGTATATATTTTAACAAAATTCCCATATAATAAAAAGGATTAATTCAGGGAATTGCGCTTTTGAGTCGCACCTTCGCTTTATGCATACATAGAAAAAAATGAAATCGTGCCATAAAAAGACCAGTCCTTACTTTTCATAAAGCTGATCTTTTTATATATTCAGCGATTATGTCAGATCATACATTGCCAACAGCTGATCAACGCCAATCTGCATTTTTTCCGTTGCATTCAATTCTTTTACGATTTTCCCTTCATTCATGACCAATAGTTTGTTTCCATAGGTCAGTGCCTGTTTGATATTATGGGTGATCATAATCGTCAAAATTCTGTGCTCTTTTACGATGGCATCGGTCACTTCCATAATGTTCTGAGCTGTTTTGGGATCCAATGCCGCAGTATGTTCATCAAGCAATAACAGCTTCGGAGTGACCAGGGTAGCCATTAACAGCGTTAATGCCTGGCGCTGCCCGCCGCTTAACAAACCGACTTTGGTTTCCATGCGATCTTCCAAGCCCAAGTTCAGCTTAGCCAACTGTTCACGGAAGAAAGGAATATCCGCTTTTTGAATCGCCCGGCGAAATGACGAGCGTTTGCCACGACTGTAAGCAAGTCCAAGGTTTTCTAAAATCGTCATGTTGGGCGCGGTGCCTTTTAACGGATCTTGAAATAAGCGCCCGATTTGGCGAGCCCGAGCATGTTCTTTCATCCATGTGATATCGGTATCATCCAAAATGATTTTACCACGATCCGGCTCCAATGTCCCCGCGATGCAATTTAACAGCGTCGATTTTCCGGCTCCGTTGGTGCCCAGAATGGTAACGAAATCACCGGGCGCAAATTCATAGCTGACATCATTCAATGCCACACGTTCATTAACGGTATTGGGATGAAAGGTTAATGAGAGGTTTTCGAGTTTTAACATAAATGTTTCCTTCTTTTCTGCCATGCGTTTTTCCATACGGGAAAAGAAATGGCGGCGGTTACCAACACCGCGGATAATAAACGCTGATCGGTCGCATTCACTCCCAAATGCAGGGCTGCGGATAAGAGAAAGCGATATAAGATCGCTCCGCTGATAACGGCCAAAAAGCTGCGCTGCAGGGTACGATGCCCAAAGAATGCTTCCCCAACGATGATCGAAGCCAAGCCGATTACCAGCTTTCCAATACCGTCATTGACATCCGCAAAGTTCTGATATTGTGCGAGTAAGCCTCCGCCCAATGCCACCAAAGCATTGGCCAATGCCAGTCCCATTATTTTCATCATATCACTGTTTACCGAAGAAGCACGCACCATCGCTTCATTATCTCCGGTTGCCCGCAAACACATACCTAACTGCGTATTCAGAAAATAATAAAGCAACACACTGAGAACGGCAATAAAGATTGCACACAGAATCAAATCGGATAGTTCATTCCCAACCAAGGCAGAAAACTTGGTAAAAACCGTTTCCTGATTAAACAATGAAATGTTGGGTGTATTCCCCATTAATTTATAATTAATCGAGTATAAGCCGGTCATAACGAGTATGCCCGATAAGATCGGCTGAATGCGGCATTTTGTTTGTAATAAACCGGTCATAAAGCCTGCACTGCCACCGCACAGAAACGCAAACACCAAGCCAAACAGCGGGTGTCCGTTCACGGCACAAATCGCAGATGCTGCACATCCGGTGATAAAGCTTCCATCGACGCTCAAATCAGGAATGTCAAGAATGCGGAATGAAATATAAACACCGAATGCCAACACCGCATAAATCAAGCCAAGCTCCAAAGCGCCTTGCATTGTAGAAAAGGCCATGCCATCATCTCCTGTTTTTTATTGAATCAGCTGCAATTGTTCACTGTTTTTAATATCATCCGGTAAAGTAATACCCAATTCCTGTATTACTTTTTCATTGATATAAATTTTTAAATCGGTTTTGAATACAGCCACCGGCAATTCTTCCGGTTTTTTTCCGGATAAAATAGCATCCGTCATTCTTGCGGTTTCTCGACCAAGCTGTGCATAATCAATCCCCACAGTCGCAAAGCCGCCGTCTATAACCATGGAATCCGCTCCGACATATACCGGAACTTTGGCTTTCCGGGCTTCCGCAGCCAGTGCGCTCATTGCGGATGCAACCGTATTGTCATTGGGCACAAATACGGCATCTACTTTCGTAAGCAGTACTTGCGCATTGGTTTGTACATCGGAAATTCCGGTAACCGCACTTTCTATCAAAGCGATGTTTTTTTCTTCACAATACGCTTTTACCTTTTCTAAGTTGGATACCGAATTGGCTTCACCGGGGTTGTATAAGAAGCCTAATGTTTTCAGATCGGGATGAATCGCCAATGCCAAATCTAAAATCTGATCGACTTGAATTTCATCGGAGGTACCGGTTATGCCTTTATCCGGTTTGTCCATTGAGGTCAACAGTCCTGCTTTGATCGGATCGCTGACCGCAGAGAATACCACGGGGCGTTCACTCGCATAATTCGCTGCCGCCTGGGCAGTGGGAGTCGCAATCGCAACGATAATATCTTTATTATCTCCGTTAAATTTCTGCATAATACTGTTCAGGTTACTGACATCATTGGATGCATTCTGGAAATCCATACCCGATTCGGGATAGCCCAACGCGATCATTTCTTCTTTAAAGGCATCGCGAATCATATTTAATGAGGTATGATCCACAATCTGTGCCACACCGATGGAGACGTTCTGTTTTTCCGCCGCTCCGCCATTATCGGAATCGCTGTTTGCACACCCCGTGCATAAGATACTCAATGCCACACCCAAATACCCTAATCGACTTATTAAATGTTTTTTCATAATGTTTCCCTTTCCTTTTTATTGTTTTATGTTACCTCTATCTTCGTTTTCGATGCCATCGCCAATCTGTATCATTCATACTGCATCACCTCTTGAATAAAAAAAACATCCGTCCTGAATCGACTAACAGGACAGATGTATCATCTGCGGTACCACCTGAATTGATGTTAAAAACACCCACTCTTCAAGATGCGAGCACATCTCTAGCCGAGTAACGCCGGCTTACGGCTCAGATACTTGCATGATTGCGTTCCCCTTGCCCTACAAGGTCCATTTGTCCGATCCGCATCACTGTCAGGTTTCCAGCCTCCCCGACTCTCTATCAGTACGTAATCGGTTTTATCCCCTTGATCGTTGGTTTGTGGTTATAGAATACACCCTTTGAAAAACAATGTCAACCCATTTTCAGATGCTTTCAGAAAATGTTGTAAGAATTGTGCGGTAAAGATGGTATCACAAAGAAAATCCGTTCGATTATCATGAAGATGATGAGTTGATTCTCTTTATTCCTCGTTCAACGCAAAGCGTTTGATTAAATAAACTGCCAGTTTCACAAATCCGTTCACGATCAGAATGATCATGGATACAAATGCCGTTGCTTCAATGAGCGATTGCGCATCGAATTGTGGAATTAATAGTGCAATCGGCAAATTTTTGAAGTTAGCCAAAAAGGATACGGCGGAAATGGTAACCATAC
>CAJUGR010000105.1 GCA_910586285.1 uncultured Erysipelotrichaceae bacterium | reverse complement strand
CATCGGTGATGCGCTCATTTTTTTAAGCGTGAATGATGGAAGGCATCCACCTTTGGCAGTCGGGCATAAATCGCGACTTCAATGCTTAAGCGGGCACAGAAATCATGAATATAAGAATATACACAGCGATCCCGCACCAGTACTCGCTGCGGTAAGCCGATGATTTCAATCATATCCAACAACAAATCCTGCATCATATGGACAATTTGTTCATTGTTTTCAAACGTATCACTGCGCACACGCCGTGCCTTATTACCGACACAAACGCCCTCCACAAGATATCGTCCCCGCTCATCCTTATTCTTAATCGGCTGGCGGACAAACAGAAAATAATCCAATTCCACATTTTCGATCGTATGGCGATAACATTGAAGCTTGGCAATATTTTCCTGATTCTCATAAGGAAGATCATTCAGAGCCAGAACCGCTTTGGGACCTTTCTGTAATAAGGTCTTTTTGGTATGAGGATTATAACCGATATACAGCGAACTGTTGGTATCAAAAAAATCCATGCGAAACGCCTTGATTTTCACCAATGCTTTTTGTAACGCCACCAAATAGCGCATCAATTCCTTTGCTTGTGCATTATTTACAACATCAATATCATAACCGCGTTTCACATCATAAAAATAAACATAGCAGGAATGCTCCACATACATTTGTGAATTATAGGGTTTGGTGGTTTCACTCTCTTTTAACGGTTTACGGGAAAAAACCATCGTCATCCCGTCTTTATATTTCTCTCGATGCATATTGGGTAAATAAGGATCCTGACGAGCCAAGACATAACAGGAAAAGCTTTTCTGATCAGGAAAGAAAAAGTATTCAATCTGATCTCGGGCTTGGGTAACGACACAAAACGCAATCAAATGATTCCCTTTCAGGTTGAAAACCAGTGTGGATTGATCGGGTAACACCCGCTGTACTTGATTTTGAAGCAGATCACTGGCTAACCCATATAACAGTGTTAAATTATCACGCTGAACGCGATTGCGCTTCATATACGTATTTTTGATTACGGTCTCTGCCAGGGATGCATAAGCACGGCGCATATCACGCTCAATGTTGATTTTCTCAATGGCTTCACCGATACTGCGTATCTTCAAGCGCACGCGTTGATTCTGATTCTGATAGTAACAATCATCCCCCACCGTCAAAAACATTAACAGCTGTTCATCGCTGCTCAAATCTTTACTGCGGGGAATATCACGCAGTGAAATGCGTAATTTCGGCAGGTAAAAGCGATAAAAGGATTCCGGATGCAGATGAATTCTTTCACAGATCTCATAATGCAGTTCCGCAAAAGTGGTTTCAAAATCACAGGACAGTGAAGCAATCCATCGATCTTCATTCATGACGTCAATGGTGATTTCCTGAAGATCATCCTTTACTTCCAGTTCATCCTGCATGAGCATCCTCCTTTCTGCCTTTAAATTACATTATAAGATATTTCGAAGTTTCTGCCTAGACAATAAAAGCAAAAAAACAATAATCACGGTTTTTCTCACATTTTCTTTCCCTTCGCCGCTATGTAAAGAAATTCTTACCTGTGAACGCATCGTATTCAGTCTTCCTCTGTTTCATTGAGATGGCGCAAATCCTCCAATGCCATATGCCGAAACTGCGGTTGATAGTGCTGTTGCGTCATTGCCTGTTGGTGAACTTGTTGAATGCGTTCATACAATTCACGAGCCGATATGCGCATGGCACCTTGGGCTAAGATGATATTTTGTTCCGCTGCATCGGATGTCGCAACACTTACCGTCATCTCACTTGCTAAACGGTGAGTGGTTTTTTCAATATAAGCATCGGCTGTTTGGGCAGATTTGGTATAAACGATATAGAGATGATGATCACGAACAATATGCTCCTTTGTAGCCATAGTTCGATATGCATCAAAAACAACGATAATCGTATGATTCCAATATCCCTGATAGTTGCCCAAAATCGCCAATAAACCGGTCCGGGCCGCATCCGCATCCCTTTCCATTAAATCCTTAAGATTAGGCCAATCGTAAATCATATTATAACCATCGACAATTAAGCATTGTTCCTGCTTCGCTTTGGGCGTTGAGGAAACAGTAATATCACTTTGATCTCCCCCGCTGCGACGTGGTTTCCATTGTTTGCGCTGTACATGAAGACGATCGGTAACCCGCTGCCATTCTTCATCGCTGATTGTAATCTGACGATGAACCACGTGTGATGATGCTTGAGGCAACTTTGCCTGAAGCGCTAAATCCATATGTTCATAGACCTGATCATAAGGAATTGCCGAAACAATTCCCTGTTGAAAAATTGTGGCTCCACATGGATAATCACGATCCTGCGCCCAATCATATCCGATTTCATCGCACAGAGAGCGTGGTTCTTTCACCGTGTGATAACCGTCATCACTGATAAAGAAAACCCCTTGTCCCTTAGTATAAGTATGGACGTTCTGCTCGTAATGACTCAGATTACGGTACGGACCGCGGCCATTGATCACCCGCTGTCCTTCTACAATGGCACTGATTTCATACGATGCGCCTCGCTGTTCTAAGTCATAAATGGCCTGTCCCACACAGGAATCATCACAGCACAGACGATAGCTTATGTATGGCTCCAGTAATTCACAATGTCCCATTTTCAACCCCTGACGAACGGCACGCTCTGCCGCCTCGCGTAAATCCTGGGCATCGGTATGTTTCGCATGGGTTTTTATCCCGATCAAAGTAATGCACATATCCGTTAGCGGACTGCCGCTCATGACTCCGGGTGGTAAATGATCGCGCAAATGCGCTATCAGCATTGCTTGGCGTGACTCTTCTAACATAGATGAGGGACATAATGACATAACCTGAATCCCGGCATTACGCCGCAGCGGTTCTAACAGTACATGAACCTCCGCATAGTGTTTGAGTCGTTCGATATGTCCGACACCTTCTATCGGGGCCGTAATGCTTTCACGATACGCAATGCGTCCCGGGGTAAAAGAAACCGACAGCTGAAAACGATTTTGAATCATGTTGATCAATACTTCTGCCTGTACCTGACCGCGCAAGGATAGTTGTACTTCCTTAGCAAAAGAATCATAATGAAGTCGCAAAGAGGGATCCTCATCGCCCAGCGGCCGAAGCTTTTCCATCAAAGTCAGATCATCCAATCCCTCCTCGGACAAAACGCGGTAAGTCAAGGCGGCACTTAACAGTGACGGCGAGCCGATCGCTTCCTCTCCCAGGCCGGCTCCGGCAATCACTTGATGCAAGCCCTTGATCGCTGCCACGTATCCTGCGGGTAAATGTGAACAATTTTCATATGTAGAGCCGTGATAACGGCGGATCTGATCAACCTTTTCCGTTTTGATTCGCTGCTTGACTGCGAGTTCTCCGCCGGTAATCTTCAAATGCGTCCAGCGCTGTCCGCTTTCATCATGCGAGATTTTATAAACTCGGGCCGCAAAGGTTGAGCCGTATGTAGGCGGCGTTATCAGCTCGCTGAATGCATCCAAAAGTTCTCGTATTCCTACTTGTTCTCGGGCAGAACCGAAAAAGACCGGAATAACTTCCAGCCTGCTTATCGCTGCAGCGATCTCATCAGTCGTGATCGTCCCCTTTTCCAAATAGGTTTCCAACAGCGCATCGCTGCATAGGGCAAGTTCTTCTTCCCGTTTGTTGGAAGCCTGGTTAAAATCCACACAAGGGGCTTTGACTAAGCGGGAAATCATTTCCATATATTCACGATGTGAATACGGCCCAATATCCATTTTATTGATAAAAATGATCGTGGGAATCTGTTCCTTTCGTAAGTGATGAAAAATCTGTTCACTATAAGGATGTTGCGGATCGGTAGCGCTGATGACCAATACGGCTGCATCCAAAACGGAAAACGTATGTTCCAATGCCGCAGAAAAGTCCCGATGTCCCGGGGTATCCAATAAAGTAATATCGCGATCACGCCATGTAAAAAACGCCTCTTTGGCCGTAATCGTAATTCCCCGCTGCCGCTCCAGCGGTTCAAAATCCAACACCGTAGTACCGTGATCCACCCGTCCCAATGACTTAATTTTACCGCTTTGGTACAACAACGCCTCACTTAAAGTGGTTTTTCCCGCATCGACATGAGCGCACATTCCCACGATCATCGGTTTCATGACATCCCTCTTTTCACTTGCTTATTTTACAATGATTTTGATTATGGTACAATAGCGAACATAAAGAAAGAGAAGCCTTCGCTTTCTCTTGAATTACAAGCATGATTGTTTGATCAGGCGATATGCATTGTCATATGCGATCGCCTTGATTTCTTCAGCGGTAAAATGATGCTTCATTCCCTCTATGATACGCTGTGCATGAGCCGGAGTCCGCAAATCATTTAACATAAAGTTTTCGGAGTCATCGTAATCATCCATAAAATCCAAGCCCAATGCGACATGTTCAATGCCGATCAAATCACGCAAGTATATCATGTGTTCAACCAAATGCGCAACATCGCGTTTTTGCGGATCCTGATTGACAAATGCACCGCAAGCAACAACACCGATAATCCCGCCTCGTTTGGCCAATTCTTTGAGTTGTTCATCATAGAGATTGCGCGGGTGATCACACAACGCACGCGCATTGGAATGGGTCGCCATAACAGGTCCGCTTGCGCAGTCCATAATATCCCAAAAGGTTTGCTCATTGGCATGCGAAACATCGACAATCATATGATGTTTTCCCATCCGTGAAATCACCTGACGTCCCAAATCACTCAAACCACGCTCGGGATTGCCGCGTACGCCGGTAGCCAATGCGTTTTCATCATTCCATGCTAAGGAAGCGATTTTGATATCATGCGCAAACAGCCAATCAATCTTTGACTGTACATCTTCACGAATCCCACACATTCCCTCAACAGTATAAATAGCATACAGACCGTCTTCCTGCTGTAAATCTTCTTTTGTCTTCACCGCATGAACCTGTGGGCAGCGATCATTTTCTTCATGCAGAGCCAGAATCATTTCCTGCATATCCTCCCAGCTTTCCTGCCCTTCAAAATAAGAAGCCATACATACCCACTGAAAACCACCTGCACAACGTTTCGGCAACTGATCACGCGTTATGATATCCACTTCTCCTGCTCGCCGCTTCTTCATCACCGCATAGCCGGTATCCGCATGCAGATCAAATAGTTTCATCATTCATCACCTCAAAATACTTCATTTCGATTCCTTCCTTTCTACCGCTATCATATGCACGATCTTGTAAGAGATTGAGCAGTAATTGCGGATCGCTTTCATGGACTATACAATGATAGAGACATTCAATGGTTTGTAAAGCCAGCACCTGTGCTTGTTCAAACAAATCAAGAAAACTGTTGTGATGGCACTCGTCGGCATCACAGGGATGAAGCCAAGGTCGTCCGCTCAGATTCAAAACATCTTCGTCATCTTCAATCGCACAAGGGATGATATTGCCGGATATCAACCACGGCTGATGAATCATGCGCTCCATTCGCTGTAAGATTTTAACCTTTCGATGATGCGGATCATAAAGCATTTTCTGTACATCTTTCCATGCTTCCAACGACTGACGCACCTGATAAACCCGCAATGTTTCTCCTAATGCGTTTTGTACGGCGGGCACATAAACACGCGCAATCGCTTGCAACATATCACGATCAAATTCGCAGATTTCATATGCACGATATTCACGAATATCCTGCCGGCGGTACAAATTTAACATCACCGCATCCAATACGGATTCAAATCGATGATGCTTTCCGGCACTGATCCCCCGTCCGTTTCCCGTTCGATAGAATATGTAGGGATGACTTGTCATATCCAAAGCCCAATGACACAAATGTCCCAGCACATAAACGAGTTCGCGCTCCTTGATTTGCTTATCCTCTTCCTTTTGAATCACCGTCATCGCACTTTCATAAAAATCATTGATATGAGTGCTATGTAATGCACTGCCGATATGATTTAACGAATGTTCTTTCATCATTTCCCATGGCCGCATATGATAGAAAAAAAGAAAATCCGGTCCGTTCGCACCAATTCCAAACAACTGTTCATGCTTTTCCAACAATTCTTTAATATCTTTATTTGCACATTGCGATGCCACCGTTTCCGCAAAGATTTTATGGGTAATAATATTCGGCATAATAACATCTCCTTTTTAACATTATACCATAAAAAGACAAAAGATATCGGCAAGCACCGATATCTCTCGTAGAATTAAAACATGAGTTCTTGATGAACCTGATTGATTAAATTCCATGTCTGTTGACCAACAATGCCATCCACCGGGATTCCCATTAATTCCTGGAATGCCTGAACCGCCGC
>CAJUGR010000104.1 GCA_910586285.1 uncultured Erysipelotrichaceae bacterium | reverse complement strand
GTGTAAAAGAACAGTGGTCTAGTGGAAGAATAAAAAAAACGAAAAGCTGACTCCATATTGTAATCAAACTTTTCGTTAGTTCTTATTTTGTACCTTATCGATCAATGCAAAGACATATTTCTTTGAGTTATGATAACTCATATAGAACATAATGGTCAATAAACCGGCGATAATCGCTCCAATCAAACCGATCCATTTTAAAACATTACGAATGCCTTCAGCCATTAACAGGAAGTTATCATGCAGACCGGTGAATCCCCATATCGCTATCGCAGAAAATAACAGAAAAAACAGAAATGTGGTCTTTGCGATTTTGATTAACTTACGGGTCATGACATCACGATAGGCTATCTCTCTTTTGATTTCTTCTCGTTCTTTTTTGGTCATCTTCATCCTCCGCTCATCTTGCATATGCCATTATTGTATGGCGTTGCACTAATTTGAGAAAAAAGCCATCCCTTTTGGGAGTAAGGGATGGTTTTCAAGTTCTGATGAAAGATTATCCAAGGATACCTGCAACAGAGCCCAAGAATCCGATAATTACGAATAAGAATAACACTTTGATCGGGGTAATGTTCTTTTTAGCCATTAACCACCAAGCGAAGAGTACAAACAACATCGTAAGGATTTTCGGGAATGCACCATCTAAGTTGCCTTGCAATAATACCGGTTCACCTTCAGAGTTTGTAGCGATCTGAATCGGAGTTGTGATATTAACCCAAGATGCAGCCATTGCACCAACGACTACCTGACCTAATACAACGACAGATTCACGGAATGCAGTTGCCTGCTCACCAACGATCAACTCAACGGCAGAACCACCAAGTTCATAACCTTTGTCATAAACAAATTTCTGGAAAATAATAGAAGTTAAGTTCCAAACAACGATATAGAACAGAGGTCCTAATACAGATCCGCCTTCAGCAAAACCTACAGCGATACCTAACAAAATAGGAATATAAGTTCCGACGATCAGAGAGTCACCGATACCAGCCAAAGGTCCCATCAGACCTGCACGAATACCGTTGATCATTTCATCATCGATACCTTCAGCACCGTTTGCACGTGCTTCTTCCAAACCAGCAGTAATACCTACTACGATACATCCAATCTGCGGTTCAGTATTGAAGAATGGGTAGTAAGTACGCAGTTTTTCCTGCTGTTCTTCTTTTGTTGCATACAATTCCTGAATAATCGGTAACATTGACCACATGTAACCCCAAGTCTGCATATGCTCATGGGAGAAGCAAGTCAAGTTACCATACCACCAACGCCAGAAGGAAGAGTTTAATGTTTTCTTAGAAATCTTTTTCATAATTAAATATCCTCCTCATCGTTAGCTACAGCGGCACCACCGCTTGATTTAGACATTGTTAACTGGTAGTTAACCAACGCGAACACACCGCCGACTACGGTAGCAGCGATCAGAGTCAAATGCATAGATGCTGCCAATGCGAAACCAAGCATGAAGTATAACAAATCAGCTGTTTTCGTAACAACGGATTTCAACAGAATGGCGATACCTACTGCCGGTAATACAGCGCCGACCGTAATCAAAGCCTTTACATACCAAACACTTACATCCAATACGGCAAACAAATCCGCAACAGCGGTAGAACCGTAATAGCACAGTAACGTACATGGCAAGAAAGACAATACAAAGTGGGAAATTAACGGGAATAAAACATCTACTTTACCGATGATGCTGAAATCACCCTTATCCAATCTAGCCCATCCAATGTGCTGCCAGATCAAGTTCATCATAGCTGTTCCATAGAACAACGTGATACCGATTACACCGGTCATGGCAGAAATGGAAGAAGCAAGGCCCTGAGCCTCAGTTCCGGAAAAATCCCATCCTGCTGCTTTTGCGCCAACATATGCCAGCGGGATACCAATGTAAGAAACGGCACGTAAGTCTGATGCAACGGTTCCGCCCGGAGTAACCAGGGCAATCCACATAACCTGCATCGGGATACCGATCTGAATACAGCCTTGAACATCGCCCATAATCAGACCGACAAACAAAGACGCAACCAATGGTCTGTTCAGGGTATAGTTACCAACGGTAGTACCCAAACAAGCGATCGTACTTGCAGCAGTAGCGCTCATCAGACCGATCAAAATTGCTTGTAGCCAAGTCATAATAACATTTCTCCTTTTCTTTCTGAAACTTCTCTATAATCTAATTCTGTATTGATTCTCCCAATAAATCAATAACCGAATTTAGATCTGAATTTATCCCATGTTCCGATTGAGGTTTCTTGAAGCAATGCGAATTCTACCGTATAGCCGGCTTTTGTCAATGCTTCACAAGCTTCTGCCTCTTCTGGAATAATGGATTGGTTCTGGCCCAGTTTAACTGCTCCCGGGCGATCATTACACGGACCGATAACAACGCGTTTTACATCGCTCGGTACGAATTTGTGATCAACAAGAATGGTCTTCATGTCAACCGGATTCTTTGTGATTAAGAAATATTTTTTTTCACTTTTTAATACTGTTTCTGCCTTCTCAAGGAAGTGTTCCAAAGTCCAAACAAATACCTTTTTATTAGTAGATGCTTGGAAAGACTGTTTTAACACAGGAGTCGTAGCTGCCTTGTCATTAACGGCAACAATTCCGTCACAAGGGAATTCCTTTGACCAACGTGTTACAATTTGACCGTGGATAATACGATCATCAACTCGAATAAAACTAATCATTTTCTTACTCTCCTTTTTTAAATGTCATCATCTGCATCATCAACGGCCGCAACGACATATTCTGTCAGGCCGGCATGACCTTCGCTCAACAGTGTTTCTTTTAATACATCCGGATCATCAAAATTATCCTTCATCAATACAGCAGTAATCGCCAACGGCATATTCATACCGGCAATGACGATCGTATTGGCCATCAATCCCTTTTCATCGAGAACTGCCAATGCATTGGTGAACGGGGATCCGCTCAAAATGTCCGCCAACAGAATCACACTGTCATCTTCTTTCAGCGGGGCAACCAGAGTACGGAAGTTTTCGGCAAATTGATCAGCACTCATATCGGCTTTCAAGCTGGTACTCAACACATCATCCCGATCGCCGGTCATCATTTTGACTGCGCTGTGCAATCCCGGTGCGAATTCACCATGACTTACCATAATCACGTATTTCATAATCTTCCTCCTTTATTAATAGAAGTACGCTTTATCTTACCGGAAAAACCTTGACATTTTTCCTGTTATAAACAAAAACGATTTAATTATTTACAGCGCATTATTACATAGGATAATACTGCACCGTCATATCCTGAACGTCCTGTTTGTCAATGAAACATCGCTGACAAACAAGTGTAAGAACCACTCACTGCAGTATTTGATACCCTTGCTTTCACATTGTCGATCCTACAAAATGATGGATCGTTGATTCCTCGTACAAACATATCTTCTTACCGTAGAAAGCAAGTGATGGATTTGCACATAAATGTAATCGCTTACTTTCAAGTAGCACAGTGTAATATTACAACACATTCCACTGGATTTCAACCATTTTCACAATTTTTTTTGACTTTTTCATGAAATTGTCAAAGTAGAACGAATGTGATTTTTGCGGATAAACACTGCGATTTATACCATTCAGCGTTTCATCGTAATTCTGCGATGCTTTTTTTACGTATATTTCCGGTGTGAAAATCCCTTAAAATCCGCAGGAAAATAGTGTATAATAAGATAGAAATCAAGGAGAGAGAAAATATGAACGAAATGCAGACGATGGACTATATCCTCAGTATCATTGTATTAGGCTATGGTCTATATTTGACCATCCAAAACATCAGAATGTTTATCGCGAATCAAAAAGCGCGCCGTGATTATTTGGCTCAGACCAAAAACCAATACCAAATGGTCAACCAGTATTACCCTTTTGCCGCATTATTCGCTGTTTTATCCCTTGCGGGTATCGTAACTGCGGTCATGGCAGATAAAACAACCAAAAACGATGTGTATACTTGCTTAGCACTGATTGTCATTAGTCTCGTAGCCTTTGGCATGGTGCTGGTATCCGTAGTAAAGCGGCGGGCAATCGTAGACAAAAACGGCTTTGTCTATGAGGATACATATCATCGTTATCGTTCGGTACTGTCCATGGAACCGAAGAAATCCGTGTTTAAGAACATCGATATTCTGACCGCTCAGAAAGAGCATATTATTGTCACAAAGAAGATGGGTGACATCTTAAAAGCGGGCTTCCAAGAATGGAAGCATCGTAAAACCAAGGACAATATATAGTATATTCAAATGAAGGAGGAACCTATGATTAAACTTTGTGTATTTGATGTAGATGGAACACTGGTTACCAAAGGAACAAGAAAGATACCGGCATCCTGTATTCATGCGCTGAAGGAATTACAGCAACAAGGCATAAAGGTGGCCATTGCCAGCGGCCGCGCTCCCTTTGCCATGGAAAAAGATTTAATCAAACAGATTCGTTTTGATTATTTTGTCTGCAGTAACGGCGCTTATGTGGAAACCGGTGATCATAAACCGCTGTATCAATTCCAGCTAACAGCGGAAGAAACACTGTATTTGATTCAGATGTTTCGCAACACCGACAATGCATTGATGTTTCAAAATGCCGATGCCGCACACTGTTATCATGGATATAAACGAATTTCCCATATGCTGGAAGGATTTCTGGGGCGTTTAGATATTCTGATTGATGATCGGGAATCGGATACGTATTTACAGGATACACTCCCCTTGGCTGCGGTAGCTAAGATCGAAGATAACGAAATTGAAAAGATGAAGATGGCTTTCCCACAGTTTGTTTTCACCCCGTTTAATCCGACCTTTTATGACATCAACGGTCCCCACAATAAGGCAACCGGCATTGAACATATCTGTAAAGCTATGAACTGCTCAATGGATGATGTCATCTGTTTCGGTGATGATTACAACGATATGGAAATGGTTCAAGCCTGTGGTATCGGAGTGGCGATGGGCGATGCCCGAGAAGCACTGCGGGAAGTGGCTGATTATGTCACGGATATATGCAGTCGTGACGGCATTGCCAAGGCATTAAAGCATTACGGAATGATCCAAGAGGTACGAAATGACGAAATTGTTTCTGAGTGATCTCGATGGTACCTTGATCGATGAATACGGAACCATGCAGGCAGAGGATTATGAAGCATTAAGACAGCTGGAAATGCACAATATTGCTTTTGGAATGGTTACCGGACGCGATTACGGCTTTTGCCGCTGCTTGCGCGAACGCTATGACCTTCCGGAATGCGACATCATTGCCAACAACGGTGCCTCAATCTGGCTCGGCGGTAGAAAAATCGTTGAGGAAAGCATCAGCGCCGAAGATACGATAGAAATCATGGAATATCTGAAAGATTATGTTAATGAACTCAATCCGTTTATTTGTGATGAAGATCATCAATTTTACTTTTTAAAAAACTATTATGAAAAGGAACGATGGGAAAAGGCAAGCGATTTGCTATCGTATTTAGGACCGTTCAGTTCTTATGATCTGTTGGATTACCTGTATGAATACAAAGAACCCGCTGTCAAACTCAGTATTCATACATATTCACAGGCACAAACCGATAAATGGCTGCCTCGGTTAAGGGAACGTTTTCCCGATCGCTATGAAATACTGCCCACTTCACATGATTATATTGAAATAACCAAAAAAGGCATTGATAAAGGAAAAGCGGTACGAATGATTATGGATCAACTCCATCTGACCCCAAAGGACATCGCTGTTATCGGCGATGGAGAAAATGATCTCAGCCTATTTGCGGAAGCACCGCTCAGTTTCGCGATGAATCATGCGAACGAAAAAGTGAAACAATCCGCTGCCCATGTAGTAAAAAGTGTTGCAGAAGCCGTTGCTTTTGTTATAAAATACTCTACAAACCCATCAAAAAAGTAAAGGGAGGATCTCTATGGCAAAGAAAAATACCGCCGGACAATCTTCGGCGCGCATGGTTATGAATGTTCTGATCAAGCATCAGGCATATACGCCGGACACCGCTGTCGGTTATGATGCGTTTAAAAACCTGCCACTGTCAACAATGATTATCGCTTATACCATTGCCAATTTAATGGAATCGGAAGTGATCATCAAAACCGGTGATGATCGTTATTATTTTGTAGAAGAAAACTGGAAAAAAGTAACTCAGAAAGTGAAACGGGGCTACACCCTGTTGTTGGTTTTACCGCTAATCATTTTAATCATCTTTCTGGCTTTCCAAGTGTTATTGTAATTATGCCCCACTCGCAGGGGCTTTTTTTATCAAAAAGTTGCTTTTAATTATAGTGTTGTGACATGAATAGTGTCACAAATAGGT
>CAJUGR010000103.1 GCA_910586285.1 uncultured Erysipelotrichaceae bacterium | reverse complement strand
ACACCTATTTGTGACACTATTCATGTCACAACACTATAATTAAAAGCAACTTTTTGAAATAAATAAAATTCTCTTTCATTTTAAAATATCTTACATATTTAGACATAAGACAAAAAAACTTATATCTATGATATATCGCCGTTCTTAAAGCTTTGAAGATTATATGTCAACATAATCAATGCCTCCCATTCATAATGTAACATATTCTACAAAATATTTCTTGAAAAAATAATTTCAAAGTGAGGCTGCGATTACCCGCTAATGCAAATTTAATCGCCTTTTAAAATTATCACGTTTCTTTATATTTAATCCTGTTGCTGCATCATCAATCTATTTCTTTATCGCCACAATAATGTAAAAAAGATCGACAAAAATTATCGATCTTCTGCTTAAGTTTTAAAACTGTTCTTTTACTAATGCAACGATGTCCTCGCTGCGCAAATGATGTTTCGCCATTAATGCATCAGGTGTACCGCTGCCGCCGAAACAATCCTGTACACCCATCATGATTTGACGGCATGGTGCATATTGTGATAACACTTCACTCACTGCACTGCCAAGACCTCCGATGATGCTGTGTTCTTCAGCAGTGATGATTACATCATGACTTTGAGACAAGTTAATAATCAATTCTTTGTCGATCGGTTTGATCGTGTGCATATCAACGACAGTGATTTCCATTCCCGCCTTTTTCAATTCTTCATACGCACATAAGGCTTCATGAACCATCACACCACAGCCGATGACCGCTACCCTTTTTCCTTGACGCAGCACGTTGCCTTTACCAATGACAAACGGTACGTTGTCTTCTTCATAAATCGTTTCTACCGCACTTCTGCCCATGCGCACATAACATGGTCCGTTGTGCTGATAAACCGCTTGAATAGCTGCTTCGGTTTCATAGGCATCTGCCGGAACCACGACAATCATATTGGGGACGGAGCGCATCAGAGAAATATCCTCAATCGCCTGATGACTGGCACCGTCTTCACCGACCGTTATACCGGCATGAGTGGCACAGATTTTTACATTTAAACGCGGATATGCGATCGAATTGCGCACCTGTTCATAAGCCCGTCCGGTCGCAAACATCGCAAAACTGGACGCAAACACTACATTGCCTTGGGCTGCCATACCCGCTGCTACACCCATCATATTACTTTCGGCAATTCCCATATTAAAGTGTCGAGAAGGACAGACTTTTTTCATCATCGCTGTTTTGGTGGAACCCGTTAAATCGGCATCCAACACCATCACATGATCATCTTGCGCAGCCAGCTTCGCTAAAGTTTTCCCATAAGCTTCCCGCATTGCAATTTTTGCCATTACGCTTCTCCTCCTTCTAACTCTGCCAACGCCTGTTCACATTGTTCAGCGCTTGGTGCTACTCCATGCCATCCGGCTTGATTTTCCATAAAGGAAACACCTTTGCCTTTCACCGTTTTGGCGATAACTACCGTAGGCTGATGTTTCACCTTTTTCGCTGCTTCACAGGCATCCACCACTTGTTTGAGATCGTTGCCGTCTTCCAACACGATCACATTCCATCCAAAGGCTTTAAATTTTTCATCCAGCGGGGTTGGATTCATGACTTTGGCAACTTCTCCATCAATCTGTAAACCATTGTGATCCACAAAGACCAACAAATTATCCAAATGGTAATGAGCCGCAGCCATCGCCGCTTCCCAAACCTGACCTTCCTCACATTCGCCATCCCCTAACAATGCATAAACACGATAAGGATCCCCATGAACTTGATTGGACAATGCCATTCCTACCGCAGCGGAAATCCCCTGTCCCAATGAACCGGTGGACATATCGACACCTTTTAGCATTCGCATACTGGGATGGCCCTGAAATGGAGAGTCAATTTGTCGAAACGTCATTAAATCTTCCTCGACAAGTCCTTTTTCTGCCAAAACCGCATATAATACCGGGCTGGCATGACCCTTTGACAACACGAATTTATCCCGTTTCACATCATCAATATTGGTTTTATCAATATTCATTTGGGTAAAATAAATCGCGGTTAAAATTTCAACTGCCGATAACGATCCGCCCGGATGCCCCGACTTTGCGGCAGTAACCATACGAACGATGTTTTTACGGATATTGCGGGTTCGCTCCTGTAATTCCATCCAATTTTCCATACCATTTCCTCCTCTTATCTTGCCTGTTTATTATACAATAAGTTACACTTTTTTCCTACTTTTATATGAATCCGCTCTTATAATTTACGCTGCCGCACCTTAAGAACGACAGCGTATCTCTATCCACTCTCTATTTGCGTCATCCGCTTTTTTCATAAGATCATCATTAACGTCTCATTGTCCGCCTTATGACGCTTCCTTTCCTACATTACAAACTTCTGATCGAAATTATTTGTTCAAATCCAAAACGACCGGTACTGATTTGTATCCGACACCCATACGATCGATTCCCATATCGATCAACTGCAAGAAATGCTCACGGGTACGGATGCAGCCGCTGCCTTTGATTTTACATTTTCCTTTGACTTCGTCCATCATTACCTGAATGATTTCCGGCGTTGCCCCATGTGCTTCATGTCCGGTCAAGAATCCGGTGCTTGTCTTTACAAAATCCACGCCTGCCTCGATGCAGCAATGGCACGTCTTGCGCACTTGTTCTTCCGTTAATGCATCGGTTTCAAAAATCACCTTCACCGGAAAACCGGCTTCATGGCAAACATCGACAACCGCTTTCAGATCAGCCGTCACCGCATCATATTTGCCGCTGCGAATCCAACCAAAGTTCGCAACCACATCAATTTCACCGACAATGTCTTTGCCATAGCCGCATAAAATCTTAGCCTGTGCAACTTTTGAGGCAGTGGAACTGCATCCGAACGGGAAATCGCACACCGGGCAAAGCTTGGTTTCGGATCCTTTCACATACGGGGCGCACAGATCCATATATGCCGGGTTAATACAAATTGTCGCACAACCCAATTTGACTCCGTCTTTGGTCAAATCAATAATCTCATCCTCAGTAAATTCCGGTTTTAATACGGAATAATCGATATAACGCGCTAATTCTTTTACACTCATGTCTTTTGCTTGTTTCATCCTATCATTTGATACATCACTGTCTTAAATTGATGTATCGCTCCTTTCTGATTCTATTATAGCGATCGATTTGCTCATTGTCAATCGTTTTTGCTCGTTTTTGCTCGTTTGTCTAAAAAAGAAATATCTTTCCTTTTTTATTTCACCAATTCCAGATTGGCGATTCGCCCGTCATAATCATCAAATGCATTACAAAAGACTTTATCAAATTCATCCAAATGGGCGAATTTGCAAAACCCTTTGACGTTCCACTTACTGGCATCAATTAATAAATACGCATGATCGCTGTTTTCCATCGCCGTACGTTTCACATCGAGCGTTTCTGCTTCGGAAGTGTATGAAATTAAATCCTGTGCATTGATGCCTACACACCCCAAGAAACAGTGATCGTAATGGTACGCTCCCACCTCATTCATCGCGGTTGCGCCAACACTCATATTATAATGGGGCAAATACTTTCCGCCGATCGTAATAATCTGCGCTTCGCATTTCTTGATGCGGCGAATGATCAAATCGCTGTGGGTCACAATTTGAATTTTTTTCGATGCGAGAAAGTCGATCATGGAATAGGTGGTGGTACCGCCATCGATAAAGATACAATCGCCATCATGCACAAGTTCACAAGCACAACGGCATACTTCTTTTTTGGCTTCAAAATTTAAAAACAGCTTCTGTGTCATAGTGAGTTCCACGCTGTCATCGTTTAATGTTGCACCACCGTAGATACGCGTTAATCGGCCTTCTTTTTCCAGTTTTTCCAGATCCCGGCGAATCGTGGTTTCATGTAAGTTCAGTTCCTGTGCAGTTTCCCTCACATTGACAATGCCGTTGGCATTCAACTTTCCTAAAATATATTTTTTACGTTCACTTGCGATCATCATCCTACCCTCGTTTCTTCTTTGAATCCTTTTCCCATTGGTGGGGATACTTTAGCGCTTGGTGATTTCTGTATACGGAATCAATGACAGCTGTACTTTCTGCTTGATTTCATCGATGCCGATCACATAAACCTTGAGAATATCTCCCACCGATACCAATTCACCCGGATGGGATATGCGCTGACGGCTCATTTTGGAAATATGAACCAAGCCGTCCTCATGAAGTCCGATATCCACAAACACGCCAAAATCCACGACATTGCGGGCAACGCCTTCCAATTCCTGACCAATCTGTAAATCACTTAATTCCAATACATCACTACGTAAAATCGGGGCATCATAGCGATCCCGATAATCACGAAACGGCACACACAGCACCTCTAAAATATCCTGAACCGTATAGCTGTCACTGTCGAATTGTTCAGCCAACTGTGCCGCATTGACCTCGCTGACCGCCTGTTTTGCTGTTTCACTGCCCACATCCGTTGCGCTAAGATGCAGATGGTTTAAAATTTGTTTGGTCAAGGCGTAGCTTTCGGGGTGCAAAGCCGTGCGATCCAGCCATTCCGCGCCATCTTCTATCCGTAAGAAACCGGCCGCTTGTTCAAATGATTTTGCTCCGATTTTCGGAATGTTTTTTAATTCACTGCGGGTGTGGATCGCTCCATGCTCATTGCGATAATTCACGATCGATTTTGCCGTAGCCGCAGTAAGTCCTGATACGTTTTTTAATAATTCGGCTGAGGCGGTATTCACATTAACACCGACGCGATTCACCGCTTTGGATACGACAAAGTCCAAACGTTCCTTCAACCGTGCGGTCGGCAGATCGTGCTGATATTGTCCCACACCGATTGATTGCGGATCAATCTTGATGAGTTCTGACAACGGATCGACAATGCGGCGGGCAATCGAAATGGCCGAACGCTGTTCCACATGTAATTGCGGGAATTCCTCTCGTGCCAATTTCGAAGCGGAATACACCGATGCGCCCGCTTCGGAAACCATCGTATACGAAACATTTAAATGGTGAGTTTGAATCAGTTTTGCCACAAAGGCCTCACTTTCCCGACTCGCCGTACCGTTTCCGATCGCTATGATATCAATCGGATAACGCTTTAACAGATCTAGCATCGTTGCCTCTGCCTCTTTGACTTTGGCATTGGGGGCATGCGGATAAATCACACTGACCTCTAACAGCTTCCCGGTCGTATCGATCACCGCCAACTTACAACCGGTGCGAAAAGCGGGATCAAAGCCCAAAACCGTTTTATTTTTCATCGGCTTCTGTAATAACAGCCGTTCCAGATTTTGGGAAAAGACCTGAATCGATTGTTCGTGCGCCTTATCACTCCATTCACTGCGAATCTCTCTTTCCACACTCGGGAAAATCAAACGCTGATAGCTGTCCGCAATCGCTTCATTCATATAAGGATCACTCACACTGCGATATTTCTTCGTATAACGCCGCTTGATCCATTCCAACTGTCGTTCATCATCAATGGTGATGGATACCGTGATCACTTTGGCTTTTTCGGCACGATCAATCGCCATGATCCGATGCGCGGCCAAAGAAACTAAACGCTCGCTGTAATCATAGTACATCTGATAAACCTTACGTTCATCATCATGATTTTTCTTTTCCTTCGTCACAATGCGACCATAGCGTTCCATACTCATGCGGATGCGCTCTCGTACTTTGGCATCATCACTGATGGCTTCGGCAATGATATCTTTGGCGCCCTGAATCGCTTGTTCCACATCAGGCACCTGATCATTCATATAGCGCCGTGCCATTTCCTCGACATCACCGCTTTGCGGGCAACTCATCAACCATTTCGCAAACGGCTCCAAGCCCTTGGCAATGGCCATCGTTGCCCTCGTTTTGCGTTTCTCCTGATAGGGACGATAAATATCCTCGACTTGCGACAGTTTCACACAAGCTGCCACTGCCTGTTTAATTTCCTCACTCAGTTTGCCCTTTTCTTCAATCAGTCGCAGCACATCTTCTTTGCGCTTGGCCAGATTGACTTGGTAAGCATATTGTTCCTGAATCACGCGGATTTGTTCCTCATCCAGCGCTCCTGTCATTTCTTTACGATAACGAGCGATAAAAGGTACACTCGCACCTTCTTCCAATAAATGTAGGACAGCTTCCACCTGCTGAGTTTTTACTTTTAACGCTGCGGCGATCGGATTGATAATTTCTTTCATAACTGCCTCTTTTCTGTCTTCTTTCCTATTATTCACGTATCATCATTATAAAAGGAAACGTGCATAAATACAAGTTAGGATTTCATTCAAGAATTCTTTCACTGCGTACTCCTCATCTGTTGGATAGTTGGAATAGGTGACTTAGAAAATATCCATTATTCAAGGGTT
>CAJUGR010000102.1 GCA_910586285.1 uncultured Erysipelotrichaceae bacterium | reverse complement strand
CTTGTCTGGTTTTGGTATTAATTTGAATATCTGCCAGCCGAATGACACTTTTATTTCTTCGTAATACCGAATTGACGCGAGCGACCAGTTCTTCTGTTTCAAACGGCTTTACGATATAATCATCGGCTCCCATATTCAATCCTTTAACCCGATCTTGTACTTCTCCTTTTGCCGTAATAAAGATTACCGGAATTGCCACATTTTTTGCATATGCCAGTAGTTCATAACCATCCAATTTCGGCAACATAATGTCCAGTAATAATAAATCATAGTGATGATCCATGATCCGATCTGCACCCGCTTCCCCGTCATAAGCATAATCCACATCATATCCATGTGAGCGCAGCACCATTGTGATTAAATCGACGATCGCCATTTCATCCTCCACAATCAAAATCTTACTCACAGAATCACTCCCATCTCTTCACGATACCATTGTACAGGAAAATCATGATTATGGCTATAATCGGGATCCAAATCAAATAAAAAACATTGCTCTGCATAGAGGATAAATTCATGAAGGGAAAGATCATCATTTGCTGGAACCCGCACAAATGAATAATAATCGGCATCAAGAAAATGCCTGCCGTACTCACAAAAGCATAGACAAAATTCTTTTGGATAAGCGCAATATCCACAATAAATAATACCAGCATAGCATAAGAAAGATAGCGGACGCAATAAAACAGGATCATGTATTGCCATATTGTAATCGCAGGCGGCCAGTGTTTGAAATATGGGATACTGATGATCGAACGGGTTAGATTTTCCATTCCGTACATTTGATATGCGCTCATGATTTCCGCTATGACACTGATGATAAACAGAAAAGCGGCAATAAGCATCGATATCATGATTTTATTTTTGATCGTTTTCTTTCTTCCCTGCTTCGTTGCATTTAAAATATGAATCATACCGGTTTTGTATTCCATAATAAACAATCCCGGTATTGAGAGAGCAGTCACAATTAAAAGATAAATGTCATTTTCATTGATCACATTACCAATCCGCAACAATTTTTGATATCCGCTGTCATAAACAAAGGATGCATCACAGTGTTCTTTTACATATTCATACTTTTCCTGCACACGCATAAACATTTCCCTGGTCGCCAGAACATCCTCATAAGGCATTGCTGCCAGATTTCCTTCGGCGATCGAAAGTGCCCCGGTTTCAATGAGATTTGCGATTTTCGTCAACTCATTATCAGCTTGTTCATATTCCTTTATGGTATTTTGAATCATAGCTTCCTTATCATCAGTCAAATCGCCGCTTAACACATCCATATAATTTTTATAAAATGCTTCATTTAAAGATAAATTAAAATTTTGATGTCGATAATGAAATCCCAAGAATAAGACAAACAAAATGAAGATAATCCATACCTGATTGGAAAATAATAGCTTGAATGTTTCAAATTGAAACACCCGATGAAAGGTCATATTTTTTAATATATGGATGTTGCTTAGCTTTGTCCATATGAGATTATCCTTTGATTTCATATTCATTTTTGAATATCTCCATACGGATAAAATCAATAGGCAAAAAACAGCCATACTTTGAAGAATGATTAAAATGGATGCTTTTTCAAAAAGAAACGGGCCGAATTGTAAATTATGATATATTCGATATATTTCATTGGTATCAAGCAGATTCAGAAAATGAAGCGCTTTTAACAGATTGAACGGAGAATGAATATCAATTCCTTTATCAAGTAAGAAACTGAAAAGCAATATAACGATCACTCCACTCACAACTTCCACGCTATGCTGTAATCTCACTGCCAAACAAAACATGATCATTGCGATAAGAAACAGCGTTAAGATTTTAGACGCAAAGAATACGAGAAAGTAGATCATAATATTGACTTTGAACGTGGAATAGATAAAGATCGGCAGGCTTTGAATCGTGGAGAATACATTTCCATAACCGATGGTAACAAAATAATATAAGAAGTTCATCCCGTAAAACAAAAGACATACAATGAACAGCGCGGAAAATAGCGTTGCTATTTTGGCTAAGATCGTTTGAACTTGTCCGTTTTTGGTCGTTCTGATGATGGCAAATAAGTTTTTTTCTTTTTCTTCGCCCATCAATATCGTTGCCAAAATAAAAATGAGAATGAAAACAAAAAAGTCAGTAAACGTAAGTGAGGTCAATTTCTTTACTCCATGATCCAATTCAAAATTGACCTTAGTTGATAACATCTTATGATAGGCATCGGTGGTTTTCCTAATATTTTTTATGGAAATATCATCCTTTGGCTCATTGAAAATAGAAATCCCCTGTAAATCGCTAGATTCTGCCAAAATCGCTTGAATCAAATCCTGATAATGATTGATTTGATCATAACCATTCTTCACTTCTTCCAAGAAAGTCAATTCTTTCGTAATATCCCCAGTATAGGGAAATGCCGGATCATTCTTGGCTTCTTCGTAATATTGATCATATAGATCACGATTTTCCTCACGCAAGCTTTCCCCATATTCACGCATACCGGCATTTTCACTTTTCAGATTATTTTGAATGTTATAAATAATATGAATGGCATATACTCTTTCATATTGTTCGCCAATGAATTCTCCTTTTTCTACAATGGTTTTCCCCTTTAAATCGTCTTCCATCCTATGATAAGCCTGATATGGAATCCCATCCTTTGTTTCCAAATAACTACCGTAGTTTAAAAAGATAAAATTAGCACTGAGCAAAACAAGCAACGGCACAAGAAATACTTTGCTGGTGATGATCTTCAGAAATTCAAATTTTATCAGTTTCATATTTGTTCACCATCGGCAAATATCTTCATATAGACATCTTCTAGATTTCCGCTTGGGGCATATTCACGAATTAATCCTTCCGGTGATTTTTCTGCCAGTAAAACACCATCCTTTAAAACCAGTACCTCTTTTGCAATATTTTCAATGTCGGGAACAATGTGCGTTGCGACTATAATGATTTTATCTTTGGCGAGTTGCATTAACATATTTTTTACGCGAATCCGCTCTTTGGGATCCAAGCCCGCTGTGGGTTCATCAAATAAGATCAACTTTGGATGAGCGATCATCGCACTGGCGATAAGCAGTCTTTGTTTCATGCCTCCGGAATAGGTTTTAATCTTACGATGGATATCGGTCTGTAAATTTACCGCTTTTACCACTTCTTCTATGGATTTTTTCATATCTTCTTTCGTTACCTCTTTTAAAGTGGCAATGTAGTTTAAAAACATCATCCCAGTGAAACCTTGATAAAGCCCCTGCTGCTGGGGCATATATCCCAAATCAGCACGATAAGCATCGCTGTCATCTTCAATATTTTTCCCATTCCACAACACAGCGCCAGAGTCGGCTTTGAGATTGGTAGTAATAATATTCATCAGTGTAGACTTCCCGGCGCCATTCGGCCCTAACAATCCATAAACTCCGTTATCAAGAGTACAATTAATCCCTTTTAAAATCTGTTTTTCCCCATAGCTCTTATGCAAGTCCTTTATTTCCAGCATATCATCACCTATTCTGCATTCCTCATCAAGATATAATTAGGTTGTGAAGCCCAATAATCAGCCTTCTTAATTAAACCGTAACGGATGCCGATAATATCTTGTTGTCTTGTTCCTGCCCATGTGGTATATTCTTCACCAAGAATATTCTCCGTCTGCACAAAGTAATACTCATCATTGCCGGACAAGATTTCCACTAAATATTCATTATCGTCTTTTAGCGCAAACTCTTTCATCTCTTTTGTATTTAAATCCATCACATAAGCATCACCGATATGCGCTTCCTGATCTTTATAATCGTATACAAGAAGTTTATCATCAATGATCTGTGATAATTCCATGCCGCTTTTGGGAAGTTCTGTGATTGTTTTGCGCTCCTTGGTTGCTAAATTCATATATTCTAAATTGTTGCTGTCTTTTCCGACAAAATACATTCGATCTTTATAAAAGCGCAAGGTATTCACATCTTTGTAAGAACCATCATAAACAGTATCTGCTTTTTTGGTATCAATGTTTATCAGCTGAACCCTCGTTTTTGAATCATATAGATTGTCAATATATCCGGCAGGATCATCATCATAAAGAGCAGGATCATTTTTGTATTCAATTTCCTGAATAACAAGTTGATTATCATAAACTGCGACCAATTCTTTATTGACACCGTCCATAATTTCTTCATATTTTCCCGTATCAAGATCAATGGCAACCAGTTTGCTGTCTGTCATTACGGAAGCAAATGAATTGTTTCCTTTCTGCTCTGTTTTATAGTTTTGTAAAAAACCATATAAAACATTACCTTTTATTACATAAGGCATTGACATTTCAGTGCCGGTGGGCGCAACAAATAGTTTTTCTTTATTGGTTCCATCCAAATTCATTCGATAAACGGTTGAGGGAGTGCCATTTTGATCTTCGCTGACCATATCATCGCCATGGCCGGTGATACTCATAATGGAACCGGAAGCTTGAGCGTTGATTAAATACAAGTGGTGATCGTAATAGAATAATTCGTTGGATTCACCGATCTCCAGATAAGAACTACACGTGTTATCCTCATGTTTACAATTTGGTTTATTACATAAATAAACTTCTTTTTGCGTGTCATAATCAAAAAACATGATATTATGATCATCTTTAATATAAAAATAACCGTTCTCATAATTACTGGTGCTACCATACGCGATATACTTCATATCTCCATCATTGTTTTTTTCCGTTTTTAAATCATCGCTTGAAGACTCTTTAGGTATCGCGTTAATAACAAGCCCTAATATTGTGACCACCCCCATTACTGTGATAACTGCCAAAATAATTTTTTTCATAATCGCTTCTCCTTTTCCTATGAACAATTATGATTTTATCGTTTGCTTGTATCAAAAATGTATCAAAAAAGCAAACAAAACGTTTGCTTGTAAACGGCTATCACTTTCACTTTATTTTGCATAATAAAGGCAGAAAGATTGCGGTCCATTGTCTGGATTTGCAATTCTTTCTGCCTTATTAATTCTTATCATACCCTATATAGAAGAAAAATATTTTTTTATCCGTTGATATTGGATACATTGTGATATACGTTTTGTACATCATCCACTTCATCCAACAACCGCAACAACCGCTGGAACAGTTCCAATTCCTCCCCGGCCAATTCCACATATTCATTCGGCAGCATGGTCAATTCCAACACATCGAATTTCACATCGGGAATCAATGCTTCCACGGCTTCTTTGGCTTTGTTGAGATCGGCAGGTTCTACGGTAACGCTCATTTGCTCACCTTCACATTCAATATCCTTTAAGTCCACATCCGCCATAATCAATGCGTCCAGCATGGCCTCTTCATCTTCATAGGCAAAAGAAAGAAAACCGACTTTCTCGTAATTAAACGAAACGGATCCGCTGACACCCATTTTCGCATGGGATTTATTAAAACAGCCACGTAAATCGGCAATGGTACGATTGGCATTATCGCTCAAACAATCAACGATAATCGTTGCCTGACCGCCGGAACCGAATCCCTCATAAGTCGCAGGGGTATAGTTTTCACTGCTTCCGCCCTTTGCTTTATCAATCGCACGCTTGATGACATCAGACGGTACCTGATTGGCTTTTGCCCGTTCAATTACTTTTTTTAATGCTGCATTCATATCCGGATCAGGAACTCCGTTTTTCGCTGCCATCAAAATTTCCTTACCATAACGAGAATATAATTTTGCCTTAGCAGCAGCCGTTTTTGCCATCGAAGCGGCACGTACTTCAAAATGTCTGCCCATTGTTTTCATCACCTTCCAAAATTATGCGTAAATAGTATACCATAAAGGCAAAGGCCAAGGCAAACAGTAATTATTCCGAGACGTGAAAACCTTGTAGGTTTGTCAATGATGTGTTACACAATCAATAGTTTAGAAATCATTTGATTAGGAGATAAATAATCAAGAGCTCGCATAGGACGATTGTTAGATTTTTTCAGATACTTTTTGAGCTGAGACCGTGCATCTTCGATAGAATAAAAGGTTGTCTTGTTATATAATCTTTTCTGATCTTCTCGATGGCTGCGTTCTACTTTACCATTATGCCGGGGAGTAGCCGGACGGATTGGATGATACTTGATACCGTATGACCTTAAGGCTTTTTCAAAGAGTGTTAGCTTATCACTGGTTAAACGATTGGTAAATTCAACACCATTATCCGTTTGAACACATTGGATTGGAAAAACAGCGAAAGTATCCGTTAAAGGTTCTTCTTGCAAACTCAGGATCAACCTATTATTAACATTTGAACAAAACTGATAAGGATTTCAAAAATGACAGTATTATGAATCAAATCATAGAAATCTATTACAACCATAAGAAGCGCTATGGATATCGCAGAATCGCCTTAGAATTAGGCAATAGAGGATATAGAATAAATCATAAGAAGGTCAAACGAGTGC
>CAJUGR010000101.1 GCA_910586285.1 uncultured Erysipelotrichaceae bacterium | reverse complement strand
GATATGGATATCAGTGCTGAGGCCTATCAAAAAAATACGGCACTGTGGTTGGAAAAAATGGGGTTTGTGTTAATGAATACGATTGTCGATGAAGATAATGACCTATATCAATACTGTTTAATTGCACGACATCATAAGGAGCAGAAAACATGGATACAAAGCATCGAGTAAAAAATTTCTGGAAATATTTTATGGGCGTTCGTCATGAACTGGAAGCCGCTTTGCGGGGGGAAGATGAAGATTTGCTGCAAGATTTAAGACGGGAAGTGAACATGCAGGCAGCCAGTGTCTGTGATGCGCAAGTGGAATTGGAAACTCATGACGGTTTTTTTGAAATCACATTTCATGGGGGCGCCAATAAGACCAAACAATATATTTGTGCCTTGTTAAAAAAGGATGCCCCGCAGGAATTGGTGGATGATTGGATTATTAATGCTTTTCGTCAACCGTTATCACAAAGTGCGTACAATACACTGTTGGCGATTGATGATCATTCTTATAGCGGAGCCGATTTTATCATCTATTATGAGGTGGATCGCAGCGCCAAATGTATAGCGATTGAGGTCTATTCCGAAGCTTTATCAAAAGTGGAGGAAGAACGGCATTTATCAATCGTTATCGCAATGTTGGAATTATATATCGGGGAGATCGAATTGGAGGCACGTATCGGTGATATCCGAATTTTGGATGAACCGCGTCAAGACGCCCAAAATTTTTGTTATTTACCGAATTTTTATGAGGATATTTGCGACATTGTCATTGATGAGGATTGGAGCGAATATAGCGAGCCGTGTGCTATTTATTCCGCCTATAAGCTGGATCGTGAGATCACATCGGACAGTTTGCGCAAAGATATGAAATTGATCATCACTACCAATGCCTTATTACAGGAAGAACTGCTCAATCATGAAGCAGACAGCTGTGAAGAAGCTCAGCGCTTCGGGTCACAATATGCTTATTTGTATTATGAAATCGATCAAAAAGGGGAAGCGATTGCGTTGGTGCGTCAACAGTTGGAACGCGAACTGCAGGAACTGTTGTACCCGATGTCCGTCGCCCGTACGATCGGCGGTGCCATCGGGACTCATTACGCCTATATTGATTTGATTGTCTTTGATACAGATGCCTTACAAATCGTTTTAGAACGGCTGAATGAGCATCTGTCATTTCCGCTTTATTATCAAGCATTCACATTTTAAGGTGAGGGAAAATTTGACATGAATCGGCACAATACGTCATAGAATACTAGCAGGTGATAAGATGTTTTCCATGATGTTTGAACTGCTGACACATGCGCTATGTTATGTCGGATATATTCGCAACAACTCGTTTGCGAAGCCACTTGCCAAGGAGGAAGAAGCCCGCTGTATCGAACGGCTGAACCAGGGGGATGAAGCGGCGCGTGCCGAACTCATCGAACATAATCTGCGTTTGGTTGCGCATATCGTGAAGAAATATGATATCAAACGAGAACAAACCGAGGATTTGATCAGTATCGGTACGATCGGACTCATCAAGGCCGTTGATTCTTTTAAGAGTGAAAAAGGACACAAATTAACAACCTATGCTTCACGTTGTATCGAAAACGAAATTTTAATGTATTTGCGCAGTTCTAAAAACTATTTTCAAAACGTATCGTTAAACGATCCGATCGCAACGGATAAGGACGGAAGCGAGATTACCTTAATCGATGCCATTGCCGCACCGGAAGATAAAAGCGTTATTGAAACGATGATTCTGAATGATCACATTCAGCGCTTGAAGCAGTATATTCATGTGTTGGATGGTCGGGAATTGGAAATCATCACCAAGCGTTTCGGCTTGTATGGACAACAGGAATACACACAACGTGAGATCGCCCAACAGCTTCATATTTCACGCTCCTATGTGTCGCGTATTGAAAAACGTGCCTTTATGAAGATTTATCGAGAATTTAAAAAACATGATACTTCATTAAAACCGTAATGTTGAGGAAATGGAAAAGAAATGATGAAAAAGGATGACTAAGTATGGCTTGTCATCCCGATTTTTTTATGGGCCGTGCATTTATTTTCATGAATAAGTATGTTAAAATACTACCGTATATAGGAGCAAGGAGAGGATTGAATGCGTAAGCTTTTCACCCCAGACTGGTATATCCGATCATATCGCAATTTAGACTTAGAGCGATTGGTACAATCGGGAATTCGTGTATTGGTATGCGATATTGATAATACATTGGTGGCACATGATGTGGCAGAACCTGATGAAGCGGTGATTGCTTTTGTGCAGTCTGTGAAAAAAAGCGGACTGCGAATGGTTTTGGTTTCCAATAATGTGAAGGAGCGCGTGGACAAGTTTGCGGCTTCACTTGATGTGGCAACGTATCCCTTTGCGCGCAAACCGCTAAAGCAGACATATGTGAAAATGATGAACGATATGAATTGTTTGCCTCGTGAGATTGCGGTATTGGGAGATCAGTTATTAACGGATATGCTGGGAGCTAATCGCATCGGATGTTATACGATATTGACACAGCCGGTTGCCCAGCGTGATTTGCGCTGTACCAAAATCAATCGTTTTTTTGAAAATATCGTGTTTGCCGTGCTGAAGGCACAGGGAAAACTGCGTAAAGGAGAATTTAATGAGTAAACGATGCAAAGGCTGCGGTGTGACGCTGCAGTATACTGATAAGGGGAAAATTGGGTATACCCCCAAAGAAGACGCTGATTATTGTCAGCGCTGTTTTCGCATTCGCCATTATGATGATGTGACAATTTCGATGAAAACGGGGATTGATCCCAATCTGGTGTTACGGCAAATCGCAGAACTGGATGCGATGGTTTTATGGGTGGTGGATTTATTTGATTTTGAAGCGAATATGATTCACGGTCTACATCGCCATTTAAGTGGGAAACCACTAATCATGGTAGGGACGAAGCGCGATCTATTGCCGGACACATTAAGCAATGAGAAGTTATCACGCTTTATTTTTGAACGCTGTCATGAATTGGGTATTCCTATTGACGGTTTGGTGATTTGCGGCGATCTGGTGAACAATGCCCATAACGAGCATAATGGTTCTCTTGACGAGGTTCGCAAGGCCATATCTCTTTATCGTGATCAGCGCGATGTGGTTGTGATGGGAATGGCCAACGCCGGTAAAAGTACGCTGTTAAATGCACTGTTGGAACGTGATGAATTGACAACCTCACGTTATCCGGGAACCACCTTGGAGTCGGTAAAAACGGACATGGGCGATTATACTCTTTATGATACGCCGGGGTTGACCCGTGATGACAGTTGTCTGACACTGGCGGATGATTCCGGTTTAAAACAGTTGATTCCCATGCAGCGTTTAAAAGCACGCAACTATCAGCTGTATGAGGATCAGTCATTGGCCGTTGGTGGCCTAGTACGGCTGGATTTGATCGGCGGTAAGAAAGTCAGTTGTGTCAATTACTTTGCCGCAACGTTAAACTTACACCGGGGCAAATTGGAAAAAGCAGATGCCTTATGGGATAATCATTGGGGTGAATTGTTAAGTCCCACTTTGACCAAAAACAAACAGACAATGCGCAAATATACTCATTTAGGCTGCGGTGATAAATTGGATGTGGTGATTCACGGCTTGGGGTGGTTTTGTATCAGCGGTGATGTGAAAGTCATTCATGTTTACGTTCCCCAAGGAGTGGGAGTAACCTTCAGAAAGGCGATGATATAATGTTAAGCGCTCAAGAAAAACGGAAACTGCGTGCAGTCGCACAAACGCGCAAGGCGCTGTTTCAAATCGGCAAGGATAATATTAAAGAAAGCACAATTAAAACGATTTCCGATTCCTTAACTGCTCACGAACTGGTAAAGATCAGTTTATTAAAAACTTGTTCACTGACATTGCGGGAGGCTGCTTTGGATTTAAGCAGTGCGACCCATTCGCAGGTAGTGCAGCAAATTGGGCGAACGATTGTGTTATATCGCCGCAGTAAGCGAAATCTGATGGAGTTGTAACATGAAAATTGCGATTTTAGGCGGAAGCTTTGATCCGATTCATCTAGGCCATATGGCAATGGCACATCATGTATTGCGTCATCATCTGGTTCAAGAGGTATGGTTCATGGTTACACAATCCACCCCGTTAAAGGATCGCCCATTGACTCCGTTTGCCACGCGGGCGGAAATGATTCAAGCAGCGATACGCCATGAGCGCCATATGCGGGTGTGTACGTTGGAAGGCGAACGCGCCGGGAAATCATATACGGTTGACACGGTTCGCGAATGTAAACGCCGTTGGCCGCAGCATGATTTTGTTTGGCTGATCGGCAATGATCAGGCGCGACAGTTGGATCGCTGGAAGGACATTGACGAGGTGTCGAAAGCCATCGTATTTTATGTATTTCCCCGGGATGAAGAAACGATTACCTGTGCCTATCCCCATCAGGCGATGGCGATGAAACTGTGGAATATTTCCAGCAGTGATATTCGTTACGGACATGGATTGTGGATGGTGCCCAAAGCGGTACGAAGGATTATGAGCGAGCAATATTTATATGTGGAAAGCTTTGCGCAAGGACAGCTTGGTGATCGTCGCTTTCAGCACTGTAAAAGTGTGGCGGCATTGTGTGTCACGTTGGCTCAAGCTCATGGTGCAGATCTACAAAAGGCCTATGTTGCGGGGATGCTTCATGATATTTGTAAGGAGTGGAGCCGCGAGCGACTGCACAGCTATTTGAACGCATTGGACCCGCAGCGCTTAAAAGAGCCGGCAGCGATCTGGCATGGCTACGGCGGTGCTTATTATGTTGCCCAAGCATTCGGCATTCATGACCGCGATATTTTTCAAGCCATTTATTATCATGTGACAGGGGCAAATCAATCCCCGTTGGCAAGGATTGTCTATGTTGCGGATAAGCTTGATCCTTCGCGCGGCTATGACAGTTCTCAAACCATCGCCCTGTGTCAGCGTGATTTGGCGGCGGGATATCAAAAAGTAAAAGAACAACAATCGGAATATATCAAAAAGGAGTAGGAACAAATTCATGGATCATAAATTAGCAGTGGTTATTAAGGCCATCGATGAGAAAAAGGGAAAGAATGTGGTCGCTTATGCGTTTTCACAATTAAATCCGTTTATTGATTATACCGTTATTGCCGAGGCCAATAATTATCGTCAAGTATATGCCTTGGCTAATCATGTGAAAGAACAGGCAAAAGAAGCTGGCATTACGGTTCTGCGCATGGAAGGAGATCAAAACAGTTCTTGGATTTTGGTTGATTTGGATACAATTATCGTACATATCTTTTTAAGTGAAGCACGTGAAGTCTACCGTCTGGAACAATTATACGGTGATTTGCCGAGTGTGGATGTAGTTCTATGATGTATGAAGCATTGGCCGCTTTTTATGATGCGTTGGTCAAAGACGGTGAAGCAACGAAGCGATGGGTGGACTTTGTCAACGCGCATCATAAAGGGAAAAAGCTATTGGAAGTCGCATGCGGCAGCGGTGAGATCACCTTGGCATTGGCTGTGGCGGGATACGATGTCAGCGCATTGGATCTCAGTCGCAATATGTTAAGGCGGGCACAGGATAAAGCAGGCAGTGAGCATATCACATGGCGTCATGGCGATATGCGCGATCTTTCATCATGGCCGCTTTTTGATGGAATTCTTTGCTTTTGTGACAGTTTAAATTACCTGTTAAACAAAGCGGATGTACACACTTTTTTTGTCCAGGCATATACGCATTTACATGCATCGGGTGTGTTGTTGTTTGATATGCATAGCCAAGATCGACTCAGCGAATTTGAGGAAGAATATTGTGAGGCGGGAATGGTTCACGGTACTCCTTATGAATGGACGATTCAAACGCAAGAGGATCGTATTTATCATAACTTTGCCTTTTATGATGCTGATGCACGGGTCACTTTAGAACAGCACATTCAACGGGTATATGATCCGAAGTGGATTCAATCGGAATTGGAACAGCTTGGCTTTCAGGTAAGTGTATATACGGATTTTACACAAAAGGGAATTCACAGCGGCGAGAAATATTTTTATGTCGCTGTCAAGCAAGAAAAGGAGCAGTAATATGATCGGAATCATTGCGGCGATGCAGGCGGAAGTGGATGCACTGCGAGAAGAAATGACAGAAGTGCGTGAACAAAAACGTGACAATATATGCTTTTGGGAGGGCATCATTGCCCAAACTCCTTGTGTATTAATGCTCAGCGGTGTGGGGAAGGGACATGCGGCCCTCGCCACGACACTGTTATTAAAAAACTATGATGTGGATGCGGTATGGAATATCGGTACCGCCGGAGGATTACAGGAATCGCAGCAAGTATTGGATTTGGTAATCAGCGAACAGATTATTCAACACGATTATGATACTAGTGCCATTGATGGTGAGGAAGGCATCGGTCTGCGTTTTCAGGCAGATCAGCACTTCATCGCATTATGTAAAAGTGTTTGTATAGAAGCCAATGAGCGCTTTCATTGCGGTTTAATGCTCAGCGGAGATCAGTTTATCAGTGAACCCAAACAGATTATGGAACTCAAGCAGCGCTATCCTAGTGCGCAATGTGCCG
>CAJUGR010000100.1 GCA_910586285.1 uncultured Erysipelotrichaceae bacterium | reverse complement strand
GACAGGCTTAAGGTCATCCTTATGGAATAGTTTTTGATAGGCACCTTGCCCTAACAATTTTTCAATTGTGATTTTGCAGTCTTGAATGAAATCATCAGAAATTAAACGATTGCCACGATACTTATCTATAAAATCGCCGATCGCCTGATGCAGTGCGATGTCATCGCCGTCCATCTGAAAGTGTAATCCCGCTATTTCAAGCGGGATGATGTTTTCCTGTAAAACGATTTTCATTCCCCGGTACCTCCAATTTCTGCATCCTTAGCAGTAAATAAGCCTGTTGTGTAATCATATTCGCCTTCCGTAAATTCACCCGTGGTGATATTGTATTTGCCATGTAAGCTATCACCCTTTTGGGCAAATGTCCCTTCCAGTGCAATTTTTCCACCGCCTTCACCGGATCCGGGATTGGACGGTTGAATCTCGTAATCAGATTTATGTGCTGCATATTCACCGGAAGCACCTTCAATCGGCGCCCATGTTTCTACTTCATAAGCAGTAAACATTTCACCGATCAGTTTCTTTTTACCAACCTCATAAATGTGTCGTACAAATTCATTATCCGGAATCAGTTCGCCTGAATAAGAAACAGAAGGTGCATAACCGGTCATGTTGGAATGTTGGTTCTTTTCGTTGATATACTGACCATCATCAGTATTTGGTGATGCATCCTCCGTCCAATCGGTAATGCCGGTACCTGCCAAAACGGGCTTGTTTAAACCGCCCCAAATTGCATAATTCAAATTTTCGTGTCGATTTACTACTGTTTTTTTAGGTTGAAATGTCATTATTCAAATGCTCCTTTCTTTTCATAAATCAATCGATATGCCGCCACAAAGGTAGCGGTCTTTTCTTTTTCCCCGGTATCATCTACCGGTGTGGAAGTCATTTCTAAGCTAATCGGTATAGCATCCGTCAGCTTCAGATTAGGGAATCCGTCTTGAGTTTCCTTGGCGAAAGTAGCTGCTAAATCATTTAACGGTTTTGTGATGTCAAGATTATGACGAGTGTCTTTTACCGATGCCTGCATACTAATCGTAAACGAAAAAGCCGCTTGATAGCCCCCTGTGATGTACTGTTGTAAAATTGGTACATCATTCATTCGTTTAAAACAAATAGCTGTTTCTTTCGAATTAGGAAAATATTCTAAATACCACCCTTTGGTATCGGGAATCGGGATATTACGTATATACCCCATAAACAAATCTTCAATGATCTGTCTTACATCTTCTAACGCTACATTAGCCATTTTTATAACACTCCTTTGTCAGTTTCACCCATTTATCTTTGTTATGGATTTTTGATCGCTCATACCACTTGTATCCGGCCAATGGGTGTGTCTTGCTATACTTCAGTACTTTTTTTATGGTTTCTTTGACTTCACCGCGTTTCGCCCATGCAGAACGAGTGCGAATGCCTACCATCACCAAGCCATGATATAAAAATCTTGCATATGGCCCATTCCAAACGATTTTATCCTTATAACGGCTTTGATTTGTGATCGCTGATTTTTCAAGCGTGCCCTCTTGAAATGGAACATATGGCGTTGTATCCTTGATAATCTGTGAGATCAGCTTCCTTTTGCATTTCGCAAACTTTAACTGATCTTCATACATACGCTTATTACCGTCAAAGCTAACCTTAATCGTTACACTCATTTTGCTATCAGCTCCAAACGTATCGGGCGATCATCATCCAAAAGAATCTCATTTACTTTGGTAATGAGATAGGTCTGATCATGGAAAACCAACTGATCACCAGTTTGTGAGCTAAAATCCTCACCGTATAACAAGCATTTAACCTCGTTATCATAGGCGGTGTAATCTCTGAGTTCTATATAAGCGATAAGTTTATCATCGCTTGTTATTCCTCGCTTCGATTGTTGGATTCCCCAGCTTGGATCAACTTTCACATGAGATATGGTGATCTCTTTTGTTACTGCGTTTCCCTGTTCATCCTCTTGCAATATTTTAACAAGTAGTATTGTGTGAGGGCGAAAACGCCTCGGCAGTACTCTCACCAGTTCCACCCCAGAGATAGCAGACCTTTTTTGCGCAACTCGGTAATGACTTGCGATCTCGCCAAAGGCGAAAAGGGGATCCCTTTATAAGATCGATCATCATAGTTTGCACTTGCATCTGTACCTACTTGAAAAGTATAGCCACTAGATTGTACCTGTCTTAAATCAAGATCGGATGAGCCATTGATAGCAGCAATGCCACCATTTTGGTCAAGGTAGTCCAGTTCCAAGCACAACGCCTCATCAAAGTCACCATAATCATCAAGTTTTTTTTGTAAATGATCAGTTCTGACAAGATCGTCAATAAAGGACTTTATAAGCAACTTTGCTTTAGGCAACAATTTATCAAATTCCTCTTTTCTTAGTTCACCCTTATAGGTCACATTGTAGTATTCATCGTCCATATGTTACCTCCTAATGTAGGAAAGGAGGGATTTCTCCCTCCTATTTATTTGCTGTTAAGACAATATCTTTAGATACTGCCACAGTTTCAACAATCACAGTATCGTTCACAGTGATGTGGTCTTTCTTCGTGATTTTTACAGGATAGTTTCCTTCGCGTAAATGGAACTCCACTTTACCCTCAGCATCGGTCATCAGTTTAGCGCCATTCACATCAACTCGAGCCTTTTTGACCGGTTTAGCATCCTCGTCATTCCCATCTTTTACGGTAATCGTAACCGTCTGAGCCGTGTAAGGTGTTGCCGGTTCAAGATAAGCAAACGGGCATCCTGTGCGGTTTTCATCCAAACGAGTAGCTGGATTCGGCAGCGCCCAGCCCATGCGGAATACAACGCGCAACGCGATCATATCCTGTTGTGCAAGGTTGTACACGATTTCTTTTGTGGTCGGGTCTTGGATAACGCCCTGATCTAAAATCTTAACGGTAATGTCCTGGCGAATTGAATATACCGCCTGTTTAAAATCACCCACTACCAACTGAGCAATTTTTTTATCAAAACTTCCATTCGTTGGGAAGTACATCGGTGCACCATCCAAGCCATATTGGGTCGATCCCTGCATATCGCTTTTGAAGATCAGTGATCCATCTGTTGCACGTACACCGCGCAACTTTGCTCGCATTCCCAACGCTGATAAGCAACCGTTTACCATATAGCCGTCTTCTTCCACCTTGCTGAATACACCACCTTCACCGAGCAACTTATCGTACAGGTCTTTATCAGCGGTATCTGCGACATTGTTGCCCGCTTGACGTGCTAAGGTGATAAGATCAGCTTGCCATTCTGCCGGCCGGTTATATCCAAATACAATTGCAGCGTCTACACACTGCCCAATTGCCTCATTTACCCGTGGCGTTACCTCGCCCATGATGTCAAATTCTGCATCATCAAGCACTGCCTCCGGGATCGGAACGATAACTGCAAGTTCGCCGGCCGTAAGATATACATTGTCCCATGCCTGCCGTGTCGTCTGTTTCATGCCGGTATCACCGTTTACCCAATAAGCAGTAGGCAAGAAATCCAACACACGAATACGTGTCTGTTTGCTTGTCATATTAGGCAGCTTACGTGCCAATCCCATGAATACGCTCTGTTTCGGAGCATCTTGAAAAATAGTGGACACGACTTGCTCTCTGATGATAGCCTCCGCATCCTGTCGGTTTGTAATGTTTACTGTCATAATGAATTATTCCTTTCCAAACAGCGATCTAAACGCTGTATTTGCTTGTTCTTTTTGATTTGCTACATTTTGATTGGGACCGTCTGTTTTAGATACCACAAACGGAGCCGCTTTACCAAAGCAAGAAGGATACTCTTCTCTTGCAGAGTTCAGAATGTTATCAACGTTCTTAATTTCTCCTTTATCATCGAGTTCTAAAGCGTCAACGCCTCCGATCTTATACAAGAGGTAATCCTTATCTTGCAATCTTCTACTTTGCTGAAAAATTTATCTTTCTTCTCATTGTCATTTTTCTCTTTCAGCAAGCCTTCATATTTTGTTTTGTAATCATCACGATCTGCTTCTAAAGAAGAAAAATCGCGACTTTCCAATTCTTTGATTTTTGTATTGGCGTTTTTCAATTCGTTATTCTTGGAATTAAAATCCGAGCGCAACACATATTCCTTCCCCACTGCTTTTTTGATTTGGCTTTCCTGTTCCTCTGTAAGTTCCAGTCCAAAGCCTTTGATCACTTCAATTACTTCCATATCTTATTCAATCTCCTTTTTATCGGGGCGGACCCGTATGATCTATGTCTGTTTTATCTCTTGCAATCGAGTGTGGATAGTTTTAAGCCGTGTCCAGGACTATTTTAAATGTGGCCCAAAATAAGGTAGTTTACGTTTAGGCGGATCATTCATATACGATACCCTCTCTTTCGATTTCATTCCGCAAAAAATACAGGTATCGTAATCTCTTACAACCCTGCATCCTTTTTGTTTATCATAGTAATCATGCCGTTTCGTAACATAGGCATGAAGGCACATTTTCATCACCTCAATTCGATACAAAAAAACACCCTATTAAGAGTGCTTAATCACTTCTTGCGAAGATCATCATCAGTAATATTGTATTTCTTTTTCAATTCATTGAATCGTTTCCAATGTCCCTGATATAAAACATGAATGTCATGAGTACATCCGCCATCTAACCCATGGGATTTATTGGGATGAAGGCGATCAAATTCGTTTTCTATTCGCTCTTCCTCTTCAAATAATTCTTTAAACAAAGCAACGGCTTCCTTTTCAAATTCTTTGTTTTCAAATGATAGCCTACTAATCAGTTCCCTATGAATATCGTTCATCGCTTTTTCCTCCAATAGATAAGACCCTTTTTTCTACAATCTATCGCGGTCATTGCATGACGAACGTTTTTTTCTTTGAAATAATCAGTTTCATCTGCATCAACCTCAGTTTTTCCAAAACCGGAAATTTGGTACTCGTATTCGTTGTCAACGCCTCTCAGAATTAACATTTCATAATCCATATAAGCCTTTACATCATCTTTGCTGAACGTATATTCCGTTTCATTGATTGGATGGTTATGAGTAACAAACGCATTGCGTAATTGCTCATCGCCCAGTATTTCTAGATGTACATGCCCTGAGCTGCCAATCACTTCATACACAGCGCCACTATCTGATATCACGACCGCTCTTTCATGGTCTAAGGTAACAAGACGCTTTTCATACGCTTTTAACACCTTTATTTTAGTGGCTGAATCCGTGACTGTCAACTGGCCACGTTTGATAATCATATTGTTTTGATATTTATCATCGTTACCATTGGCGCTCAGTCCAGATACCCTGTGTTCAATTGCTTCCCTTGCATAATTACGTTTCATGTCAGGATGTGATTTTAACAATTCTCTTTGTCTCTGTTCCCATTCTCTTACTTTCCTTGCTTCTCTTGTGTAATCAATCCCACCCGCTTTGTTTACTGCTTTCCGGCGTTTCCATTCACGTATTTTACGCTCATTATAGCGCTGTTGCTGTTCCAATTCATATTGCTTCCAATTTTCTTCTTCATCGTAATGCTTAAATGACGGCTTACCGTCAAAGTTTGGAAAAAAGTTATGCCGACAATTCCATCCACATAATCCTGCGCCGGTTCCGTATCCGGTTGCGGAATAGAAGTTTTCCAATCCTTTCACCGGTTCTTTTCGCCAGAATACTTTACCTTGCCAAACTGCATGATCTGGACGCGCCCCCGTATGGGAGGTCGTTTCCACCATATTACAGCCCATTTCATCGAGATTTTTTTCTTGGCACCTTGCAGCTGTTTGATTTATCCCTGTTCGTAGCGCATTTCGGATAGCGCTGTCAGCTCTACGATGTGTACCAGTTGGATAATCAATCCAAGAAATGCCGTTCTTGGCCAGATCATTAACAGCCATTTTAACAGCATCACCTAAAGAAAAAGCACCGGATGAAACAGATAAATAAGCTTGATCCAATGCGTGTTCAAATGCCTTGTTTGCTGCTGATGCCATTGAATTGCAGATATTACGCAATTCGTTGTTTGTAGAAACGATACCGGATAGGATGGCTTGTGTTAGATTCGGGTGAGGTGTCTCAACCCCGGCCGCTTTTGCCATCTCGTTGTCTTTCTCTATTGATCGATATGATGCCTCCATTATAATGCTTTTTACTTTCTGCTCGGTAATGTGCAGTGTTTCGGAAATATATCTTTCGATCTCGTTCATAGTAACGCCAAGTTCTTCCAGTTTTCGCATTTGGTATTCAGCTGTGCTGGTCATCATGTAGCCATTCTCAGCGATGCGCCTTGCCGCGTCTTCTAAGATACGCGTTTCCAATTCATCGAAATACTCAGCAACATCTTCTGGAGCTTCACTCAAATATTTGGGATCGAGCATTTACATGGTTCCTTCTAATATTGCCTTGGCTTTTTCTTTGCTTACCCCGATTGCTGTGGACAAGACATTCACTGCCTGGCCAATTGAAAGAGTGCCTGATGCATATTGCTGAATGATAGCAATAAGGGACTGTGTCTGTGCACCGTTTAATGCCTTGCCCGCAAGTTCTTCTGCTTCATCATTGGTTACTATTCCCTGTGTTGTACTTTCCTGTTCATCGCCAGGGAATGTTATACCAGTGGACACTGACATATCCATAGCAAGCTCCGCTTTCGCTTGTTCTTCACTTAAGCC